>JAJZJJ010000660.1 GCA_021810175.1 Acidobacteriota bacterium
ACTATGTGGGGGGGGTGCTGGGCGGGTCAGTGCTGCTGGGGATCACACTGGGGAGTCTTGGGAAGACGGGGCGGGCTTTTGCGGGCGCTGTGAGTCATGCCGATGGCCACCATATTTTGCTTGCTCTGGCCGGCGGTGCGGTGTTCAATGTGGCCAATCTGCTGCTGGTGGCGGCCATCGATCTGGCGGGACTGGCTGTCGCCTTTCCCGTTGGAATCGGACTGGCTCTGATTGTCGGCGCGGCCAGCAGTTATGTTGTAGCGCCGCGAGGAAATCCATGGCTGCTGTTCGGAGGGATCGCGCTGGTGCTGGCGGCCATCGCGACGGATGCGGCGGCGTATCGGCTGCGGGAGCGGACGCGGGCGGCGACGAGCCGGCGCGGGGTGGCGATCTGCGTGATTTCCGGGCTGCTGATGGGGACGTTTTATCCGCTGGTGGCCGCTTCGATGAAGGGGAGCGGATCGCCCGGGCCTTATGGGGCTGGATTCTTCTTCGCGATCGGAGTTCTGCTCTGCGCTGTGCCGCTGAACTGGCTGTTTATGCGCCGGCCGCTGGATGGACGGGAGCCGGTTGGGTTCGGCGGTTTTGTGAGCGCACCGGTCCGGTGGCATGTGTGGGGCGTTTTCGGGGGAGTGGTGTGGTGCGTTGGGGCGGTGTTGAATTTCACGGCCTCGCGGGCTCATCTGATCGGTCCCGCTGTTTCGTACTCCATTGGGCAGGGAGCCACCATGATCTCGGCCGCGTGGGGAGTTTTTGTGTGGAAGGAGTTCGGGGGCGCGCCGCGCGCGGCTCGGCAGCTCCTCTTCTGGATGTTCGTACTTTTTCTGGCTGGGCTGACCGCCGTTGCCATCGCTCCAATTTTTTGATGCCGCGCCTGTTGTGGAGAAAGCAGACCGAATGCGAGGACCGATCGTCGTTGTAGGCAGTATCAATCTGGACATGGTGTTTAACGTGGACCGTTTGCCGGGGCCGGGAGAAACGGTGCTGGGTGCGGAGTTCCAGATGCACCCTGGAGGCAAGGGAGCCAACCAGGCGGGGGCGGTTGCACGGCTGGGTTACCCGGTCTTCATGGTGGGTCGCGTGGGTTCGGATGTATTTGGAGAACAGCTGCGCGGCTTTCTGAAGGCGGCGGGCGCGGACACTTCCTGCGTGCGCACATCGAGCGGACCGTCGGGGACGGCCGGGATTCACGTGACTCCGGATGGCCAGAACAGCATTGTGGTGGCGCCGGGGGCGAACCTGCTGGTGACGCCGGCGGATATCGACGCCAATCTGGAACTGATCCGGAGCGCGGCGCTGGTGCTGACGCAGCTGGAGATTCCGATGGAAACGGTACAGCGTCTGGGGCAGATTTGCGAGGCGGAGCAGGTGCCTCTGGTGCTGGATCCGGCGCCGGCGCAATTCCTCGATCGGCGACTGCTGCGGCGTCTGGAGTGGATTACGCCGAACGAGGTGGAAGCCGGCCAGCTCCACGACATGGATCATGGCGACACGGCGCGGTCTCCGCAGGAGGTCGCCGAGTCGCTGCTGGCCTCGGGCGCGCGCAACGTGCTGCTGAAGCTGGGGGAGAAGGGCTCGTGCCTGGCGACAGCTTCGGGTATGCGGGCCACGGTTCCGGCGTTCCGGGTGGAGCCGGTGGACACAACCGGCGCGGGGGACGCCTTCAACGGCGCATTTGCAGTGGCGCTGGCGCGGGGAGCCGATGCCGTGGAAGCGGCGCAGTTTGCCTCTGCCGCAGCCGCGATTTCGGTTACGCGCTGCGGGGCGCTGCCTTCCATCCCGACGCAGCTGGAAGTTGCGGCGTTCCTGAGCGAGCGCGGGCGGGAGCAGAGGGAGTTTGCCCTGTGACCAGGAGCTTTTGCGCATCGGCGCGTCAGGCGTCAGAGCCTCGGTGTCGAACTTCTTTCACAGCGTAGAGGGGCTGGTTGAGAAATGGGGATTCGCGGGGATCGACCTCGGCTTTTAACCGCCGTCGCGCGACCCTCCGCGGAGGGCGGCGATTTTCGTCCTCCGGTGAATGCTTCGACTGTGCGCCTGCGAAGGATGCTGGAGTGCATCGAGGGCAGAGTTTGAGCGAGAATCGCAGGCTAGAATTGACGGATGCCCTATTACCTTGCCATCGATGTGGGCGGGACCAAGGCCGATTTTGCGCTGGCCGATGACCGCCGGGTTCTTGCCCGCGCGCGAGCGGGGAGCATCAAGCGCATGCGCGTGGATGCGCAGACGGCAGAGCTGAATCTGGAGACGGGGCTGAACGATCTCGCGGCGCAAAGCGGGGTGAATCTCCATGATGTAGCGTGCACGTGTATTGGGACGGCCGGCGAGACGGTGGCGCTGGTGACGGACTGGCTGCGCCGGGAGGTTCCGCGGCGGGTTGGCGGCGAGCTGTTGATCCTGGGAGACGTGGAGATCGCGCTGGACGCGGCGTTTCCGGGCGGCGCGGGCATTCTGGTGCTGGCGGGAACGGGATCGAATGTGGCGGGTCGAACGGCGCAGGGCAGGATTGCCACGGCTGGCGGATGGGGGCCGGTGCTGGCGGACCAGGGCTCGGGACATCGCATTGGCGTAGAAGCGTTGCGGGCGGTGTGCCTGGCGAAGGATGAGGGCCGGGCGAACAACCTGTTGGACGCGGTGCTGGGGTTCTGGAAGCTGGGAACGTTCAACGATCTGGTTGCCTATGCGAATGCGACTCCGGCGCCCGATTATTCGCAGCTGGTGCGAGTCATCGTGGAATGCGCGGATGGCGGCGATGCGGTTGCGCAGGCGGTGCTGGAGCAGCAGGGCCGGGA
>JAJZJJ010000661.1 GCA_021810175.1 Acidobacteriota bacterium
GCGCCCGCGACCCTGCGGCAGCAGAAAAATCGCAATATATCCCACGGCATAAACCTGGAAAAACATCGCCAGATACCATGCCGGCTTCCACTTCCACAGCAGCCCCAGCGCCATGTAAACTTCCACGACCCACAGGCCTAGAAACACCAGCACCCCCACCCATCCCCGCAGAGTCTCGCCAAAGAAAAACAGTGGCATCCTCGTCCACACCACCCACGGAACCGACAGCACCGAAAGCAGAATCATCCATGCCCAGATCATGATGACGATCCGCGATCCCGGCATCGGCGCACTCGCCGGCTCGGCGCCCATCGCGCCCTGCGCCCCCTCAAACACCGTGCGAACGGAACCAAGATTGAAGTAGATCAGCCACCACACACCAATCAGCGACAGCAGAAAACAGAACGCGGCAAACGCGGCCAGAACCGTCTGCACCTGCGGCGCTGCCGGCCCTGTCGGCAGAACCGCGCCTTTCCGCATCAGCAGGATCCCCACTCCAGACAGCGCTGCAAAGAACGCCATCACAGCGCCAATCACGATGGTCGCGATTCTCGCCCACCTCGACAGCCGGAACAGCCCCACCGCCGTCCACCCGCACGCAACCAGGCACACCAGCTGCACCAGGGTCCCCGTAATCATGATGCCGCGAAGGCCAACAGCAACGCCCGGCGTGTGCATGAAAATCGCCGCCCACAGCGACACCAGTTCGGTCAGTGTGCCAACCAGCGCAATCAGGCCCAGCACGATACCCGCAAGGACAACCCCCAACGGTCTGCGCATATGGATCCCCTCATCGGAAGTCGCATCCAGCATACTCTCGGTCAGGGTCGCGGGCTACGAGCACCCATCGCCTTCCCCGCTCGATTGCGGCGCAATCAATATCCGATCAGCTTCGGCAGCGCCACACCGGCTCGCCCCAGCACAATCCGCGTAAACGCCCCCGCGTTCATCGGCTCCTCCGGCCCCACATAAATCTTCCGCGTTCCCGGCTGCGCCCACTGCACAAAGCTCGCCGCCGGATATACCGCTCCCGACGTCCCCACCACCAGCATTACCGTCGCCCGCGCAATCTCCCGCTCGATCCGTTCCATTTCCAGCGGCGTCTCCCCGAACCACACAATGTGCGGCCGGATCCGCCCTCCGCATGCGCACTGCGGAATCGCCGCCGCCGTCTCGTACACTCCCTCGTCGCTGAACGGCTCCCGCCCGCATCCCCATACGCCGGAGCCCCAATCTTCACATCGCGACACAAACAGTTCGCCGTGCATGTGCACCAGCCGGCGCGACCCGGCTCGCTCGTGCAGGTTGTCCACATTCTGCGTGCACAGAAAGAACCGCTCTCCCAGCCGCGCCTCCATCTCCGCCAGCGCCCGATGCGCCGCGTTCGGCTCCGCCTTGCCCGCATCCCGCCGCCGCTGGCTGTAGAAGCGCCACACCCGCGCCGCGTCCTCGGCCCACGCCTCCGGAGTCGCTACCTCCTCCACGCGATGCCCTTCCCACAGCCCGCCCTGGTCGCGAAACGTCTTCAGCCCGCTCTCGGCGCTCACTCCCGCGCCCGTCAGCACAAAGACGCGATCCTCCGCTCCAATCTCCAGCCGCTCCTGCATACCGACAGCTTAATCCGCCGCGCCCCCGCGCAACCGCGCCTGCTCAGGAGACAGCTTCCTCAACCGGCACGACGTCCCTGGTCCGCCGCACCACCTTCAGTCCCAGCCGCACAAACAGCGCCACCGCAATCGCATCGAAAACCATCTTCCCCACCAGGTCGAGCTTCAGCCCTCCGGCCAGCGTCAGGTACGATCCCGCCTCGCATACCAGGGTCGCGCCCCACGCCGCCGCAAACCTGTGCCGCTCGCCCCACCCCGGCTGCGACGACCACCATACAAACAGCGCCAGAGCCAGCAGCGCCCACGCCAGCCCCGCTCCCACAGCCACCCAGAACGGCTGCACCGCCTTCGGAGTAAACACCTGCCCGATCAGCTCGAACCACCCCGCCGCCATCACCGCTGCCACAAACCCCGCCACCCACGCCGGAACCGTCCTGCGCCGATCCCCCGGCCGCGGCCTGCCCACACCGCGCAGCGCATAGGCCAGCCCGATCAGCCCCGCAATCATCAGGAATCCCAGCACCGTCAGCCTCATCGGCGGATGATACGGAGCCGCACCCATCCGGACCCGCGCCTGCTGCGTCCATCCATACCAGGCCAACAAACTCCCCAGCACAAATGCCACGCATCCCGCCGCCACTCCCCGCCAGCGCAGCCACGGCTGCGCCGCCTTCGCGGGAAAGAACAACTCCGCGAACTGCACCGGAACCACCACCACCCACACGCTCTCGTATCCCAGCATGAACAGGAAGTACACCAGGTTCACGCCCCACATCCGGCCATAATCCGCATGGGCTCCCGGAAACGGCAGCGGCGCAATCGACGTCTGCTGGATGATGAACTCCTCTGCCACCGAAAGCGCCAGTCCCAGCGTCACCAGGCTCAACCCGCCCGCGCCCCACCGCCGCACCACCTCCCGGCAAAACAACGCTCCCACGCCCCACACCATAATCTCCGGGATCAGCACAAACAGCACGCTCGTCCGCGTCGCGCCGCTCAGCACCTCTGCAATAAACGGTGCCAGGATCAGCAGCGTCCAGATCGTCCCTCTGACCCGTTCCCGCACCAACGGTCCCATTTCCTTCCCTTGCCTCTCATCCCTCGCTCATCTGCTCATGGCCTTTCTCTCCTCTTTGGCTCGCTGCCTCAACCCCGGCCCGCACTTCCCGCAAAATCTGCTC
>JAJZJJ010000662.1 GCA_021810175.1 Acidobacteriota bacterium
ACGCTGCCGACGCCAAACAGTTTCTGCACGCGGCTGCTGACCGCGGCATTCAACGCGCCGCCGAGCAGCGCTTCCGAAGTGAGATTTGCGCCCTGCTGCTGCTGCTCGCCGTACATGGCGGCCTGCTCATTGGTGCGGCCCAGGGCCAGCAGCGCCAGTACGTCCGACTGGGTAAGAGGCGGCTCCGAGCGGTAAGAAATGTCGAGCTTGCTGGGCGGTCCATGCAGGCTGATGATGATGTCGTAATTCTGGACGCGGGCAGTGGCTTCCAGGTCGATCTCCGGCGAGATGGTGACCGGGTTGGCGAACACGATATCGCCCTGCTGCAGGCGGTAGGTGGTTCCGGCGAAGGATGCCGATCCCTGGGAGATATCGACGCGGCCCAGGATGGAGGGGTTCTCCAGGGTCCCGCGTACGCGCAGGTTGATGTCGCCCGCCATCGAGGCGAAAGAATTCTGAAAGCCCAGCTCCGGCGCGGACGTGACATGCAGGTCCAGCCGCACACGATTGAGCGCGGAAGTCGGGTCGGTCGGAGTGGTCACGCCCGCGGCTCCGGTTGCCAGGGAGGTCAGGTCGATGTTGCTGCCGATGCCGAACCGAACCATCCGAATATCCCCGCTGAGCAACTGGCTGTCGCTGTTTCCAAGCAGGCGCAGCTTCGCGTCCACTGAACTGGAAATGCCTTTGGGGTAGCGGATACGCACGTTCCGCGTGGTTGCGGTCAGGTCAAGGAACGGGCCATTGCGATAGCCTACGTAGCCTCCTATGGCCAGTTCGCCACCGCCGGAATAGCCCTTCAACTGCTGGACGATAAGGCGGTCCTGGTCGAACTGCAGCTCTCCGTTCATGTCGGTCAGACCGTTGGTCACGTTTAAGACGTGGACGGTAACGTGTTCGACCTGCGCCTGTCCGCTCAGGTTCGGCTGGCGAGCGGTGCCGCGGGCATCCAGTACAAACCGGACCACGCCGGAGGAGTTGGCCTGCGGATAGACAAAGGACGCAAGCGCCGCATTCAGTGTGCCTTCGGAGTGCATCCGGAGCTTGTCGTCATGCAGCAGATCCACAGTGCCGCTGGCCCCCAGATCGACGTTGTTTCCGCGAAGGCGCAATTGCTGCAGATTTACGACTCCCCGGCGAAGCGAAATCTGTACCGGGCCGTCGGATTGAATGGGGAGCTTGCCGATGGTCGCGCTCAGAGATCTCAAAGCCGCGTCCGCGCGAATCTCCGCCGGAGCGCCAAGTGGCCCGGACATGGTGATGCGGCCCTGCAGCGCCGATTGGCCTCCGAGGCCTGACGGACTGACAAGACGCAACAGAGGGTCGATGTTGAACCCGGCAAACGTCATCTGAAACTGCGCCGGATAGTTTCCGGCGAGTTGCACGTTGCCCGCCGCGTCGAGATGGGTTTGCAGGAGATCGGCCCGCGAGGTGAGATAGAGCATGCCACGCTGGAGGTGCGTTTCCGCATGCAACGTTCCCATGGGCAGGTGGTTCAGCGTCATGTTCTCAATCCGCAGAGCACCGGTCATCGCAGGCGCGGCGGTGCTTCCGGCGGCCCGGAAATGGAAGCCCAGTGTACCGCCGAGCGGCAGCCGTCCACGGTTCCATGCCGTGAGTTGCCCGAGGGCGAATCCATGGCCGGTCAGGTCACCCTGCAAGGCGCCGGACTCGTAGTCAAACGTAAGCTGTCCGGTGGCCGTTCCGCCAAGTGAGGCGAGCTGCAGCCGGCTCGCGGTGATGACGTGGCCATTGGCGCGGAGCTGCACGGAAGCGCCTGGCACCGCCTGACCTTCAAAGCTAGCGCGGCGCAGGGTGAGCTGTCCGCTGCCCTGCATATCGTCCAGCGTTCCCGATGCATGCGCGTTCGCCATCAGGGTTCCGCTGGCAGCGTAATGGGTGCCGAGGACTGACTGGAGATCCTCGATGGAAACGTCCGTGGCTTGCGCGGTCGCCTGAAAACGTGTGCGGCGATTGTAGGTGTAGGTGTCCGGCGCAGTGCGGTCCGGCTGCAGATCCATCGCGGCATGGATAACGGTATGTCGGCGCGCCAGCACTCCATTACGCACGATGAGGCGCCAGGGAGTGTACTCAACATCCGCGTGGAGCTCATCCCAGGTGAGCCGATGGATCGACGTGTTCTGAACCGCCTGCCGTGCGGCAACGGCGGCACGCAGCTTTGTCTGGCTGGATGGAAGGCCGGCCGCGACAGGGGAACTTGCCACCAGCACCTGGAAACGCTGCGAGTCCAAATGCCCGGCCGCCTGCAGCGCGAAAAAAGATCCGCGGACATCTCCATGAAAACTGGCGCGGCCAAGTAGCTGGAACGGCAGCGCATGGGGCTCGCTTGGAGGCGTGACTCGCAGATCGAACACGGTCAGCAGGCGGTCGAACTCTCCGAGATTCGTGCCGGTGACATCCATGTGCAGATTGCTGTTCAGGTCTTTGGGAAACAGCGTAAGCAGGCCTGAGGCATGGACCTGAGTGCCGGGCGTATCCACATCGGCATGTTCGATGACCAGGTGGCGATGATCGCCGAGATACGTGGCAGTGGCGGAACCTCTGACCGGAACCAGGCCGAGCGTCTGGCGCGGGTCGCTCAGGTTGAGAACGCCGCGCACGATCAGCCCGTCTCCCGAGGCAGTCCAGCGGCCACGCACATCGCCGGAGGCGGCTGTGGTGAATCCTATGTTGGCAAACTGCTTCGGAGCTACGGTAGCCATGACGAACGGAAGCGTGACGTTGGAAACATGCGCCTGCAGTACGGCCTGCAGCGGATGGTATCCGG
>JAJZJJ010000663.1 GCA_021810175.1 Acidobacteriota bacterium
GCCCCTCCACCGCCGTGCCCTCCGGCAGCAAGCCCAGAATCGCCAGCGACGACACCGACTTGCCCGATCCCGATTCGCCCACCAGCCCCAGCGATTCGCCCGCGCCAATCTCCAGCGAAAGCCCGCGCACGGCCTCCACCCGCCCAAAGCGTACCGTCAGATTCTCAACCCGAAGCAGCGCCACAGCGCCATCCTACAGGACCACCCGCGCAGCCGCCCCTCCAAACGGGTCCGAACCGCCCCGCACGCATCCAGCCGCCGCTGCCCGGCCAGTCCTTACGCGCCGGCCTCCGTCGTCAGCGCTTCCTGCCGCTGCGCCGCCGCCATTACCCGCTCCGTCACCACCTGGAAGTGGTACCCCATCACCGCCAGCGTCATCGCCGCGCCAAACGACCGCCGGTACCGCGTCGCCGCCGTCAGAAAGAATCGCCAATAGCTCAGCCGTCCCTTCGCCAGAATTCCCTGCCGCACAATGGACAGCAGCAGCGCCCGTACATTCGCCGGCGACAGATTCGCCCGGTACCGCGGCCGGCAGCGGTGCAGATACTGCCGCACCCGCGTGTAATAAGAATCGCTCGCGTAGATCTGCCGCAGCACCGACCGGTAGCCCTCGATCAGCCGCTCCGCATTCATCCGCGGCAGAAAATTCAGCTCCCCTCCGGTGTTGTCCCCGTCGCCCGCATGCAGAATCCGCCCCTCGCCGGAAAGCCGCCGGAACAGCTGCGTGCCCGGCATCGCCTGCAGCAGCCCCACCATCGCAATCGGAATCCCGCTCTTCTGGATGAACTCCACCAGCCGCTCGAAGATGTCCTCCCGGTCCGTGTCGAACCCGAGAATAAATCCGCCCATCACCTCCACGCCGTAGCTCTGGATTCGCGCAATGCTCTCCAGCAGATCGCGCCGCGTGTTCTGGTGCTTCTGCGTCGCCGCCAGGCTCGACTCGTCCGGCGTTTCGATGCCCAGAAATACCGAGGCGAACCCGGCATCCTTCATCGCCTGCATCAGCTCTTCATCGTCCGAAAGGTTCAGCGATGCTTCGGTAATAAAACGGAAGGCGTAATTGTGCTCCCGCTGCCACTCCGCCATCGCCTGCAGCAGCGCCTTCGCCCGCCCCTTGTTGCCGATGAAGTTGTCGTCCACGATGAACACCGGCCCGCGCCATCCCGCCTGGTACAGCTGGTCCAGCTCCGCGATCACCTGCGCCACCGCCTTGGTCCGCGGCCGCCGCCCATAAATCTCAATGATGTCGCAGAACTCGCAGCTGTACGGGCATCCGCGCGAATACTGCACCGTCATGGTGCTGTAGCGCTTCATCCGGATCAGGCTCAGGTCCGGCAGAGGGCTCGTCTCCATCGCCGGCTTCTGCGCCGCCTGATACACCGCCCGCGCCGTCCCCTGCTCCAGGTCGCTCGCCAGCTCCGCGATCAGCTCCTCGGCTTCGCCAATCGCCACGTGATCGCACTCCAGCTCTTCCCGCGTCACGCTGCTGGTGATCGGCCCACCCACCACCGTCCGCAGCCCCATTGCCCGGCAGCGCCGCACAATCCCCGTCAGATCCTTCTGCTGCACGTGCATGCCGCTCAGAAAGACCACATCCGCCCACGCCAGGTCCTTCTCCCGCAGCCGCTCCACATTCGTGTCGATCAGCCGCTTGCTCCACCGCCCCGGCAGCAGCGAAGCCACCGTCATCAGGCCCAGCGGAGGCTGCGCCGCGCGCTTGCCCTGGAACTCCAGCGCATAACGAAAGCTCCAGTACGTATCGGGAAACTGGGGGTAGATCAGCAGAACGTTCAAGGCTTTTCTCTCCACGGCTCAGCGCAGGTCGCGCTCGCTGCTTCGAGTCTCCCTCTTCCTCGTCCGCAGTTCTCCCGCTGTACGAAAAAATTACAAACTACAACGTGCTTTCGGTAACCAAAAAGAAAAGCGGACCGCAGCCCGCTTCTCCTTCAGCCCTGAACCCGAAACTACTTCTTCGGCGGCGCAATCGTGTCCTTCGCGGCCTTCGCCACGCGGAACTTCACCACGGTCTTCGCCTTGATCTTGATCTGCTCGCCGGTCTGCGGGTTGCGGCCGATGCGCGCCTTGCGCTCCGCCTTCACCAAACGGCCCAGTCCAGGAATCACGAAGACACCGTTCTTCTTCGTTTCCTTCACCGCGGTCTCCGCCAGCAGATCCAGGAACGCCGCCGCCTGCTTGTTGGTCAGTTCCAGCTTCTCTGCCATGTGACGGACCAGAGCCGTCTTCGTCATCGTTGTTGCCATTGAATCATCCTCCTTCGTTTTCTCTTTCGAGGGTCGGGATGGCGCTTGTCGCGCCTCCCCGGAGTCCTTCTCTTCCCGCCCTGTCATGTGCGTTAAACGCCAGTATTCACGCGGGTCCTGAAGAACCTGCCGCCATTAACCCTGCGGCTTTCAGAAGCGTTTGTCAATGGCAAAACCGCGGTTTCCACAGGTATTTTGCGGGTTTTCCTGGTTTTTCTCTGGAAAACCCCGTTTTTACCCCGTTTTTCGCCTTTTTTACCGGCTCCCCGGCTCCCGATGCGCCTTCCCCAACCGCTCCGGCCGCGCGCCTTCGACATCTTTTCTCGCCGCCATGCGCGCTTCGGAAAGCAAGTCTACGCCGCGCATCCCCACGGGTAAAGGCGCCTCTCTGGCCGCCCGCGAAGGCGTCGTACCTGGTTCACCGCGGCAATCCCGCCACCACCAGCACCCGCTTCTTCTCCGGCTGAATCAGCGGCGCATTCAGGAACTCCACCAGCGGCATCGCCAGCCGAAACCGCTTC
>JAJZJJ010000664.1 GCA_021810175.1 Acidobacteriota bacterium
ACCGTTCTCGGCGCTGGATGTGCTCACGGCGGAGAATCTGCGCGGCGAGCTGCTGGAGTTGTGGCAGAAGAAGACCATTCCCACGCGGTCCATCTTCCTGGTCACGCACAACATCGAGGAGGCTGTGCTGCTGGCGGACCGGATCATTGTGCTGGGAAGGAATCCGGGGCACGTGCGAACGGATTTTAAGGTGGCGCTGCAGCATCCGCGGGAGAGAAAAAATCCGGCTTTCACGGCGCTGGTGGATTACATCTACAAGGTGCTGACGCGGCCGGATGTGGCGCCGGCGGAGATGCCGGTGCTGGAGGGCCGGCGGGTCCGGGATCAGCGGCAGATGCGCTACGAAATGCTGCCTCATGCGCGTCCGGGAGGTATCGCCGGCCTGCTGGAGCTGATTATCGATTTTGGCGGGCGGACGGACATCTACCGGCTGGCGGACGAGCTGGGTTTTGAGATTGACGATCTGTTCCCGATCGTGGAAGCGGCGCAGCTGCTGGGCTTTGTGAAGGTGGAAGAAGGCGATGCGGCGACGACTGCGGATGGGAAAGCCTTCGCGGAGTCGGAAATTCTGAAGCAGAAAGAGCTTTTCCGGCAGGCAGCCCTGGATCATGTGTTGCTGCTGCGGCAGATTACGCGGGCGCTGCGGAACAAGAGCGATCACTCGGTGCCGGAAGACTTTTTCCTGGACATGCTGGATGAGCAGTTCAGCGACGACGAGTGCGCGCGGCAGCTGGAGACGGCCATTAACTGGGGCCGGTACGCGGAACTGTTCGACTGGGACGTTTCGCGGCGGCGGTTTGTCCTGCCGGAAGGCGAGGAGTCGGCAGAGGCGGCGCCGGAGCCTGCCGGATGAGCGTGCGGCCGCAGCGCAAGAGCACCGGCGATTTTACCGGCTGGGGACCGCGCATGATGGAGCGGTTGACGCTCTCGCGGGCTCTTGCCGTGGAGCGGACGTGGCCGGTGTTTATCGACCTCGCGATCGCGGCGGTGCTGCTGGCGGGATTCTATGCGATCCTCTGGATCGCGAAATTCTGGTTCAGCTCGGCGGTGCCGGAGGTGAAGATCCATCTTGGGCCTTCGCACCTGCCGCTGTACGCGTTCTATTCCGTGGTGCGGATTTTCGTGGCCTACGCGCTGAGCCTGGGGTTCGCCATCGCATACGGATACACAGCCGCCTACAACAAACGGCTGGAAACGCTGATGATCGCGACGCTGGACATTTTGCAGTCGATCCCGGTGCTGAGCTTTCTGCCCGGGGTGATGCTGGCGATGATGTCGCTGTTCCCGTCGCGGCAGTTCGGGATCGAATTCGGCGCGATATTGCTGATCTTCACCGGCGAAGTGTGGAACATGGCCTTCAGCTTCTACACCTCGCTGAAGAGCATTCCGCGGGAGCTGATGGAAGCCTGCCAGGTGAACCGCTTCTCGCGGCTGCAGCGGCTCTTTCATCTGGAGCTGCCCTTCGCGGCCATCGGGCTGATCTGGAACTCGATTGTTTCGGTGGCGAACGGATGGTTTTTTCTGATGGTCTGCGAGATGTTTCCGGTGGGAAGCAGGAAATTCCGGCTGCCGGGACTGGGATCGTATCTGCAGACGGCGGCTTCGCGGGGTGAAATGGTGGCTCTGGCGTGGGGCCTGGGCACGATGGTGCTGATCATTGTGACGACGGATCAGCTGCTGTGGCGGCCGCTGATCGCCTGGTCGGACAAGTTCAAGTTCGAGAACGTGGAGAGCGCCGAGCGGGTGACGTCCCCGGTGCTGCACGCGCTGCGTAATTCGCGGATGCTGTCGGCGATCGGGCAGCGGACGTTCGGGCCGGTGGCGGAGAGGTTCTACGCGGGGCTGGCGGAGCGCCGGCGCCGGCAGGAACCCCGTCCGGAGCCGACGCCGGCCGTTCAGCGCCGGCGAGCGGTGTGGTGGCTGGCCGGAATTGCGCTGGCGGGAGGCGTGGGGCTGGCGGCGTATCATGCGGTCGGACTGATGGAAGGGATTCACCTGCATGAATTCACGACGCTGCTGGCCGGAGCGGGGCTGACGCTTCTGCGGGTGAACGCGGCGCTGGTGCTCGGTTCGCTGTGGACGATTCCGGTGGGCGTGGCGATTGGGTTCAATCCAAAGCTGTCGCAGGTGCTGCAGCCAGTGGCGCAGATTGCGGCTTCGTTTCCGGCGACGGCGCTGTTCCCGCTGATCGTGATCGCGCTGGAGAGCGTGGGCGTCGGCCTGGGCGCGGGGTCGATTGCGCTGATGCTGCTGGCGGCGCAGTGGTACATCCTGTTCAACGTGATCGCGGGAGCGCAGGCGATTCCGTCGGAGCTGCGGGAAGTGGCGCGGCTGTTCCGGTTCCGCGAGTGGCAGCGGTGGACCACGGTGATTCTGCCGGGGATCTTTCCATTTCTGATCACCGGACTGATTACGGCCTCCGGCGGGGCGTGGAACGCGTCGATTGTGGCCGAGTACTTCGATCTGAAGGGGCGGACGCTCGCGACCCTGGGACTGGGAGCGCAGATCAGCGCGGCCAGCGACCACGGGAATTACCCGGTGCTGCTGGCGGGGACGATCATCATGGCGCTGATGGTGGTTACCATCAACCGGCTGGTATGGCGTCCGCTGTACCACCTGGCGGAGACGCGTTACCGGCTGGAGTAGGGCCTGGCCGGGCAAGCCCCGGGGGTGAATTGTGAAAATGCGGTTAAAATCCGATGTTTTCCCTGTTTTGTAAAACAGCGGCAAAGATGGTCGCGTAGCGTCCCAATCAGAAGCCGAGTATTCGGCCAGATGTG
>JAJZJJ010000665.1 GCA_021810175.1 Acidobacteriota bacterium
TCTCTTCGTAGTCGATGACGGCGCCGGTGCGGTAGTCGCGAAGGAATTCGTCGAGTTCAGCGACGGCGGTGGGGCGGTAGCGCGTGCCGACGCGATAGACGACGTTGATATGTTCACCGGTGTGGAGGTTGTAGAGACGAAGCCGATATTTCGGGGGAGTACTGCCCGCAGCCATTAGCCGGCTTCCGCCCAGGAGCACCGGGATGACCAGTGCCAGGGAAAACAGAAGCTTGCGAAGATGCATAGTCCATTATATCGGGCCTGGGAGCGGTCAGGCTGCGGGCGGGGTGGGGGACGTGAGCTGGCGATGCAGCAGATCGACTTCCGCGTTATCGCGGCCCCACTCGACCAGATCGTGGACGAGCGAGGCGGTTCGGCCCGCAAGTTCCGAGACGCCATGAAGATAAGTGACATCTCCACGGTTACAGATGGAGACTTCGCCGCTGTCAAAACGATGGGCGGCGGAATCGAGCTGACAGGCCAGGCTGTAAAGCAATGGACGGACAAAGTATACGGTATCCACCTGCCAGCGCTCTCCCCTGCCCTGCAGGATTTTGAGGCGGTCAACATCGGCGAAGAGATCTTCGGCGTGATGCTCGATGAGGGCGAAGCGCGGGGCGAGGGTCTGTAGGTTATCGCCGGAAGCGACGACGCACTCCAGGATCGCCGCGTCTCCTTCCGCGGCGAGCGCGTGATCTTCCGCCTCCGCGATGGCGCGGGTAACCACAGCAGGGTCGGCTTTCGGGCGAATCAGCCTGAACCACGCTTCGAGGAGACGAGCCCCCGAACTGAAGCCTGAACGCAGCCACGAAGGTTCCATGACCATCACCTCCCAGGGCGGCTTGTCAAAGGTCCTGGCGAGCGCCTCGCGCCCTGCGGGAGAAACTCGCGAGGTCCAGCCCAAACAGGCCCGCAATTTGCTCTCCATACGGGAGTCCGGGCTGGGATTGCGGAGAAGTGTCCCCGCCGGCGAAGACCCAGCGAGGAGACGCGATGAGCCTGAGGTCGTCGATTGCGGCGATGGAGACGCGCCCTGTGCAGCGCCTGATGGAGCCGTTTGCGCGGTTTGCGCGGATGGAGTCGGCGGGCAGCCTTGCGCTGCTGAGCGCCACGATTGCGGCGCTGATGCTGGCGAATTCGCGGCTGGCCACAAGCTATGCGGCGGCGCTGGAGTTTCCGATGGGGGGCCATATTGGCGACGCCGTGTATGACTGGACGCTGCGCGACACGGTGAACGATGCGCTGATGGCGGTGTTCTTCCTGCTGGTGGGGCTGGAGGTGAAGCGGGAGATTCTGGCGGGGCAGCTGGCAACGGCGCGCAAGGCGCTGCTGCCGTTGCTGGGCGCGATGGGCGGCGTGGCGGCTCCGGCACTGATCTATCTGGCGATCAACCACAGCGGGCCGGAGGCGCGGGGCTGGGGGATCCCGATCGCAACGGACATTGCGTTTGCGCTGGCGATTGTGGCGCTGTTTGGCAAGCGAGTGCCGCTGGGGCTGAAGATGTTTCTGCTGACGCTGGCGGTGGTGGACGACATTGCGGGCGTTCTGGTGATTGCCGTGGTGTATTCAGGCGAGCTGGATTCCGCATATCTGGGCATCGCCTTTCTGGTATTTCTGTTTTCCCTGGGACTCAACCGCCTGGGAGTGGTTTCGCTGACGCCGTATCTGGTGACGGGAGCGGCGCTGTGGGTGGCGCTGTCGGCGGCGGGCGTTCACGCGACACTGGCCGGGATTGCGCTGGCGCTGGCGATTCCCTACCAGGGGCCGCTGCTGTCGGAAGCCTTCCTGGAGAGCGAGGGAAACCGGTTGACGGAGATCGTGCGGTCGGCGGACAAGGGGCGCCCGCTGAGCGTGGAGGCGCGGAGACGGCTGCGCTCGATCCGTATGCACATTCGCATGCTGGAGTCGCCGCTGGAAAGGATGGAGGCGAAGCTGCATCCGTGGGTGAGCTTTGGGATTCTGCCGATGTTCGCGCTGGCGAATGCGGGGGTTTCTGTCCATGAGCTGCGGGCGGACGCAGTGTGGACGCAGCCGATTTTCTACGGGGTGCTGCTGGGGCTGCTGATCGGCAAGCCGCTGGGCATCACGCTGGCGTGCTGGATTGCGGTGCGGCTGGGCGTGGCGGAGCTGCCCGCCGAGGTGGGATGGAAGCAGTTGCACGCGGTCGCGTGGCTGGGCGGGATCGGCTTCACGGTATCGATCTTTATTGCAGATCTGGCGTTCGATTCGCAGGGGCAATACACGATCAGCCGGGTTGCTATCTTTGCCGCTTCGATTTGCGCGGCGGCGATCGGGGCCATGCTGCTGTCACGGGTTCATCCGGCAGAGCGCGGCGCGCGCAGGTCGCGGGCGGACTCGGAAGAGCAGCCGGAGCCGCAATGAGCCTGGCGATTCAGTTCCGTGGCAAGCCGCTGGGGCTGATGGCGGTGGCTTTGTCGATTGCGCTGGGGGCTCCAACGGGAAGGGATTTGCCGAAGCCGCGGCAGGCTGGCGTTTCCGGCCAGGAGATGCGGCAGATGATCGCGTCCGGTTCGCTGGCGGGGCTGCGGTGGCCTGACTTTTCCGATCTGCGGGCAAGCGTGGATCGCGTTTATGCCCAGAACGGATACAAACCGCTGTGGATCAAACCGGATGGGCGCTTTGGAAGCCAGGGGCACTTCCTGCTGACGGCGCTGCGGAACGCCGCGGATAAAGGGCTGGAGCCGGAAGACTACGACGCCGCACTGCTCATGCGCTGGAGTTCGGAGGCGGACCACGAAGGGCGGACCGACCTGGGGC
>JAJZJJ010000666.1 GCA_021810175.1 Acidobacteriota bacterium
TTCCGATCTAGCAAAAGCGCGGGTGGCGGTGAGGGTCTGGGCGTCCTGCGCGGTGATTTCGTACTGCTCGATCATGCGGGCGCGGCGTGCTTCGGGCAGCTCGGGCATGTGCTGGGCGATGTCGTCACGCCAGGCGGCGGAGACGATGAGCGGGGGAAGGTCGGGCTCGGGGAAGTAACGGTAGTCGTGGGCCTGCTCCTTGGAGCGCATGGAGTAGGTGCGGCCTTCGGAGGAGTTCCAGAGGCGGGTTTCCTGGACGACGCGGTTGCCGGTTTCGATGACTTCGACCTGGCGCTCGATTTCGTACTCAAGCGCGGCGCGGATGAAGCGGAAGCTGTTGACGTTTTTCACTTCGGCCTTGGTGCCGAATTTTTCCTGGCCGCGGGGGCGCACGCTGACGTTGGCGTCGCAGCGGAGGGAGCCTTCCTCCATGTTGCAGTCGGAGACGGCGGTGTAGAGGAGGATCTCCTTGAGGCGGGTGAGGTATTCGAAGGCCTCGTCGGGGGTGCGGATGTCGGGCTCGGAGACGATTTCAATGAGAGGGGTGCCGCAGCGGTTGAGGTCGACGGAGGTGAATTTGGCGGAGTCGGGCTGTCCGTCGTGGAGGCTCTTGCCGGCGTCCTCTTCCATGTGGAGGCGGGTGATGCCGATGCGCTTGGTGCCGTTGGGAGTGGGGACCTCGATGTAGCCGTGCTCGGCGAGGGGCTTGTCGAACTGGGAGATCTGGTAGCCCTTGGGGAGGTCGGGATAGAAGTAGTTCTTGCGGGCGAAGATAGAGGTTTCGTTGACGGTGCAGTTGATGGCGAGGGCGGCCAGCGTGGCGAATTCGACTGCCTTGCGGTTGAGGACGGGCAGCGCACCGGGAAGTCCGAGGCAGACGGGGCAGACATTGGTGTTGGGGGGCGCGCCGAACTTGTTGGCGCATCCGCAGAATGCCTTGGTCTGGGTGAGGAGCTGCACGTGGACTTCGAGGCCGATAACCGGCTCGTACTTGGCCAGAACTTCAGGAGAAACGCTTGCTGCCGTCGACATATGGAAAGTTTAGCAAGGTGCTCGCCGCACGGGATGACTGGCCGTCCAGGCGGCGGTGGCCGATGCGGAGGGCGAGGATGATACGGCGATTGCCTTTGATGGCGGCAGATGAGAGTGCCCGCACGGACATGCTAAGATGGCAGCCGCCTATCAGTTCTTCTAGCGCAAGTCGTCTAGCGGCGCACTCAATTAAAAAAAGGGGATACGGATGAAGATACTGAAGTCTGTGATGCTGTCTGCTACTGCTGTGGCGGTGGCCATGTTGCCGATCGCCGGTCACGCGCAGTCTAAGAACCCGGTGACGAACGCCCTCAAGGGTCAGCTGCAACGCTCGAGTGAGATCATGGTCAAAGCTGCCGAGGAAATGCCTGCCGATAAATACAGCTTCAGGCCGACGCCGGGTTCGTGGACGTATGGCCACCTGATCATGCACGTCGGGGATTCGAATCGGATGGGTTGCCATTGGCTGACGGGTTATCCGGCGGCACCGAAGAGTGATTTGACTCCCACTTCGCCGAAGGCGGAACTGGTGGCCTCACTGAAAAGCTCGTTCGCTTATTGCAAAAAGGCGATCGCCACCTTCAATGACTCGAAGCTGAGCGGCATGGTTCCCTTCTATGGGGGACACAAGTTATCCGCGGCGGCCGTGCTGCTGATGGTGAGCGGCGACTGGGAGAATCATTATGCCCAGCAGGCCGCGTATCTGCGTCGCAACGGGATGCTGCCGCCGACGGCTCATCACGGCAAGCCGTAGGGGCCTGAGGAGCAAGTAGCGTCGTTCGCGGAAACGCTTCAACAAGGGCCTGTGAACAGGCGCTAGAGCATTTTCACTGATGCTTTGAGGTGTTCTGGATCGATCCGGTGTGGCCGTTCCTTGATGGAACGTCCACGCCTACTTCCCTGTTCTCCCCTACACCTACAGTGAAAATGCTCTAATCCAGCCGGACGAGGAATGCCGCGCCCTGCGAGGGGTGGACTGTGCGTTCGATCTGCATGGCGAGATTGCGGTTGCCGTCGTAGGGGCGGATGCGGACCCAGTCGCCGGTGGGGCCGCGGAATTCGATGACGCTGGCCGAGCGGTACCTGCGCTGGAGGCGGTGCTCGAGGTGAACGGCAGCGCGTTTGCTCTGGAAGGCGCCGATCTGGACGGCCCAGGCACCGCCATAGTCGAGGGGCTCAGGCGAATAGTAGACAGAGACGCGGACACGGCCGAGGCCGGCGCGATAGATGCCGACAGCGCGGGCGGATGCGGCGGAAAGGTCGATGATGCGGCCGGGGATGAAGGGTCCGCGATCAGTGATGCGCATGACGGCGGACTGTCCGGTGCGGAGATTGGTGACCTTGACGATGGAGCCGAGCGGGAGGGTGCGGTGCGCGGCGGATAGCTCGTTCTGATGGTAGACGCTGCCGTCGGCGGCCTGGTGGTGGTTGTACAGGGGGCCGTACCAACTGGCGATCCCGACCTCAGTGTAGATGGGGCGGTGGGATTCGACGTATTGCTGGTCGGCGGTGAGCCCGGCCAGGGGCTTTGGCGGATAGGCCGGCTGTGACGGGTAGGTGTTGTAAGAGGGTGTGTTCGCGGTTGGCGACGGCGGAGGAGGCGTGTAGGCCGCGACGCGGCGGCGGGCACATCCGGTGACGGCGACCAGAGAGGCGGAGAGCAGCAGGACGGGGAGGGCGGCGCGGGATCGAGTCATAGGCGGAATCTGCTAACGCTTGGGGCCTTTTTCGAGTTCATCTGCA
>JAJZJJ010000010.1 GCA_021810175.1 Acidobacteriota bacterium
CCAGCGTGGGCGGCAGCCTCGCGCAAAAGCAGGGATACGCGGGCAGCTTCTTCACCGGCGTCCTCGCCATGGTCGTCGCCACGCCCTGCACCGCGCCCTTCATGGGACCCGCCATCGGCTACGCCCTGGCGCACTCGGCATTCACCAGCTTCTGCGTATTCACCACCCTGGGCCTTGGACTTGCACTGCCCTACCTGCTGCTCGTCTACTTCCCCGGTTGGGCGCGCTTGCTTCCGCGACCCGGCGCATGGATGGAAATCCTCAAGCAGGCCTTCTCCATCCCCATCTTCGCAACCGTGATCTGGCTCGTCTGGCTTTATGCGGAAGTCGCCGGTACCACTGCTCTCCTCGCTCTACTGGCCGCACTCCTGCTGCTCGCCATTGCTGGATGGTTCCTCGGCCGCTGGCCCGCCAAAATCGGAGCCACCCTGGCCGCCGTACTCATCGTCGCCGCTGCCGCGGCTCTGCCGTGGTACGCAGCCAAGGCTCTCCCGGCACCCTCAAAGTCCGTCAGCGCCTCCGCTGGCGGAACCCACTGGCAGCCCTACAGCCCCGCGCTGCTCCACAAGTACCTTTCCGAAGGCAAACCAGTATTCGTCGATTTCACTGCCGACTGGTGCCTCTCCTGCCAGGTCAACCAGCGCGTCGTCCTCGACCGGCCCGACGTCCAGCGCCGCCTCTCCAACAGTGGCGTCGAACTCCTCAAGGCCGACTGGACACGTCATGACAAAACCATCACCGAAGCCCTTGCCCGCCTCGGCCGCAGCGGCATCCCCACCTACGCGCTCTACTCCGGAACTCCCGGCGAGCCCCCCAGGCTCCTGCCCGCCGTCCTCACGCCCGGCATCTTGTTCAGTGCACTGGATTCCCTCCGCACCGTGCCGCCGCCATCCAGCGCTTCGCCCTCACCGGCCTCCGCGACAAACACGATTCTCGCGCCACAACCGTAAGCTTTATGCAACAAAACCTCGTCCAACCCGCACCTGCCCGCAGCATCCAACCGGATTTTCCCGTCTAATTCTGTAATGCTTCCCCGCGCCGTCTCACTTAGCTTCATCACTTTGCTCGCTGCCTTTGCGCCGCTTACCGCACGCGCGGCAAAGCAGACAACCCCGGCTCTCACTCCTCATCAGATCGTGCGCAAGGCCGTCGACCTTCAAATCGCCAGTAACAACAGAATGCCGGCCATGAGCTTCACCTACACCAAAACCACACCCCATGGAGTCTTCGTCAAAGACGTCATTCAGACCTCCGGAGGCGAAGTCTCACGCCTCGTTTCCATCAACGGCAAGCCCCTCAGTCCCGACCGCAATGCACTGGAACAGCAGCGCCTCACCGCCCTGCTCTCGCACCCCTCCGACCAGGCACGCCACCGCCGCCATCAAATCGAGGATCAGGGTCGCGTCAATCGCCTCATGCAGCAATTCCCAGACGCATTACTCTTCACTCCTGCCGGAACAGAACCAGGCCCATACGGCCCCATGCTGCACTTCACCTTCGCCCCTAACCCTCACTACTCTCCACCAGACATTGAATCCAGTATCCTCACCGCAATAACGGGCGACGTATGGATCGATCAGTCTACCTTCCACTTCATCAAACTCCACGCTCACCTGATTCATAGCGTCCACGTCGGATGGGGAATCGTCGCCACCTTCCAGAAAGGCGGCACCGTCTCGCTCGTCAACCAGAACATCGGGCATGGCAACTGGCCCATCACCCACATGAAGCTCGATGTCGATGGCTCAGCCCTCATCTTCAAGCCGATCCACATCCACATCATCGAGGATGAGTCCAACTACCACTTCCTTCCGCCCAGTACCACCTGGCAGCAGGCCGTCGCCATGCTTACTCATGGTCAGTTCACGCCCGTAAATGGAACCACAACCGCTACAAACACCTCACAGCACTGACCTGCTTTCTCTGTCTCAAAATAAAAAAGACCCATCCCCTCGCGCTCTTCGCACGGAAAGATGGGCTTGGCTCTCGAAACAATCCTCTACTTCTCGCCCCAGCTTTCAGCGATGCACAGCAGAATGTGCACAGACAAAGCGGCCCACACTATGATTGGCACCGCGTTCAGGCCGCAATTCTGTTTTCAATCAACGATTAGAAAAACCATCTGGTTTTCCCGAGGTGGTAACACAATCCGATGTTGTACATCATTTCATCAATACCCGGATCACTCGGCACCACGAACGCATTCGAAAAATGAAAATCACCCGCTCCGAGCCTGACGTCCCACCGCCGGCTCAGCCTCACCTGTAATCCGACGCTTTGCTGCAGCGTGAAATTTTCATACGAAGCATTCCGTGAGAGCGCCTTCTTCGTAAAGAAAATCATCCCGCCCTTGATCATGTAAAAGGGTCGCAGGTCCTTACCGTGTCTCCACGTCATCCTCAAACCAATTGGGGTTATCCCCAGCCCAGGCACCAGCGTCAATTTACCGGGACTCAGATCGTCTCCGTAAGCGTCCGTCTTCTTCGGCTGCTGCAGCATCACCACCGGCAGAATTTCACCCACGTAATCTAACTGCGCATCGGCAAATCGGCCCCAGGTATGACGGTCATATTCAATGCCCGCCACATGCAGATAACTCCACCAGGTGTAGGCGAAAACATGATAGTGCCCGAACGATCCTTCGCCCTCGTAGACCAGTTCGCTCTCTTTCCGGCCTTGTGATGATTCCTCTTCCTCTGCCACATTCGCTTCTGTGCGCCGGTAATGCGTCCACACAATCCCCGCCGTGACCCGTGCAAAGTTGTCTGGCAAGCCTGCCGGCCTGTAATAAGGGAATAGCGCAATCTTGCTCGTCAGCAGCGCGAAATTTGTGTGTTGCACTCCGCCCTCAATGCGAAATGCAAGCGAGTGCGTGATCGGCGTATCCGCGCCTCCACCCGCAAACTCCGTAAACGATGCCGTCGTGCCAAGACCGGCATTGCTGTACCAGTCTTTATTCAATCCCGCGTCGCCGACCAACCCCTCGGCAAATATCCCCTCGCGGCCAAAGTGCCGTTCGTACTGCAAGCCCGCCATGCCAAAAAATCCATGCTGCGGAGCTCCAAGATTCTTTCCCCCGAACGCCACATAATCCAGAACAAACCTCAGGTGATGACTGGGAGGAAATCCCACCGCGGCCTCCCACCCGTTCAGCCCATGCCGCGAACCAGGGACTCCATTGAACGAATTGGAAAAGCGCGTGTAGCCGCCAGATATCTGGCACGACGTCTCCTTTCGAGACTGTGCTCCGGCAGCAGCCGGCAACCACACCAGAAGAAAGCAACAGAACAATCGAATCCGCAAAATACTCCTCTTCGCAGCCGGATACTGCAGGCAGCCTCACATGCCAAGACGTTATTCAAAGCCGGCAATGCAGCATGATAGCGGATCAGTCTCGTTTATCTCCACCGGAACTCCGCCAGGTATCTCAATTGGTTCCCTTCCTCAGTCTTTCCATGGATCGCGCCGAATCAACCTGTCAGACGCTGGTATCTACATGGCAAGAATAAGCACAGAAATCGACAAAGCACTTGCCGCTTCCGTATCTGTGCACCAACACACTTCTTAGAAATGTCTCAGCTTGTCGCTTGGCGGCATTTCCACCGGCTTGGCCGCCTCGCGCTCCAGCGAACGGCTCACCAAATCGCGTGATCCCAAACCCACGGCCAGTGACAGCGCCAGTACGATTCCTCCAAAAAGAATCCCAAACGCCATGTCCACGATTCCTTTGCCCAGCGCGAGATGATCCAACACCATCGCCCACGTCAACACCAGCACCAGCCACTTCACACCTATGCTCAGCAGCCGCGCATAGTCCAGGTTCATATTCACTGCCGTTACCAGTACACTGCGTGACACGAACCGTGCCAGGATATTCCCCACCACCAGCAGCAGAGTAGCGCCCACAATCCGCGGTACATAACCAAAAATCGCGTCTGACACTGCCGGTTCTGACGATCCCGCCGCAAATGCCGAAATTCCCACCAGCAGCCCGATAAGCACGAACAGCCAGAACACAACCCGAGTCGCCAGCCGGGTAGGCGTGTAAGTCGGCGTCCACTCCGCAATCTTGCTGGCCCCGCGCGTCATCCGTTCATCAAAATGCGTTGCCATCAGCACACGCCGCGTTACCCACGCCGCGGCCCACGCAATCACCAGGAAGATAAGGGCTGCCACAATAAACGCGAATACCCCCGGAAGCAGCATCGCGACCTTGTCAACAACCCGCTCCATCGACTGCTGCAGGGACTGCCCAACCTGATTCCACATAGATTCCTCCTTGCTCCGTGCCGCCTCCGTTCAGGGGTTGAAGCGATCCGGCCATCTCCACCGCGAGACCAGATAGGGTTTGTTCTCTTCAAAGGCGCGCGCCAACTGCTCCTGCCGCTGCACCACCTGCTCGGCGGTCATCATCGACGCTTCCTGCACATACGACGCCACCCATCCCAGATATAACGGCGTCAGTGCACCCATCAAATGCACACGGCTGATGCTCCGCAACCGATGGGCCAGCGCAAAGTCATACACAATCCGTGCCCATATTCGATCCGCCATTTTGAACTGCTCAGGCTCACACCGCGCCAGATGCCTCAGCTCCAGCAATGTAACCGGCGGCAACACCAGTTGCCATAATTCGTCCAGATTGCGCGACGCAAGCTGAAACGACTCGATCATCGGACGCACTTCAATGGTCTCTTCTGACTCATGCATCTGCGCGGGCTGCCCCCACACCGGCGTGGGCTGTGCGCTGCGCCCGCGTTGCCACGTCGCCGCTGTGCGCTCCACCTCCAGAAACAGCGCGCCCACAATCTGCGTCAGCACCGCCGTCAGGTCAAGACCCTCCATTGGCGTTTGATGACGCACCGGCAGATGCACTTGCCCCACCTGCATCGTCTCCTGCGCAGCAGCAATGGCTGGCCACAGCAGCCCGCGGTTGGCCTTTGCTCCAATGCGCTCCGCATAACTCGCCGAAGCAGCAAAGTCCAGCGCCAGCGGCATCTGCACCCGCTTGCAGTACAGGGCCCGCGCCAGCGGCATCAGAATCGCGGTATTCACCAGCCCCTCATATCGTTCCAGCGCATAGATAGGCATCACCAGGTCGCACTGTCGGTCCAGCACCGGAGCCCCCAACGCATGCACCGTGTCAGCCCGTAGCGCCTTCAGATCCGGGCCGATCACAATGCATGCCGCCGCCTTCACCTCCGCGGCCAGCGTCAGAATGCCACGCTGTGCGGCGGAAATCTGCGCCCATGGGCCGGCCTCGTTCGTCGCCGCAGGACGATAAGGAATCAGCGTTGGCGCGCTCCCGTTTCCGGATTCCACTCCAGCGCCCTCCACTCCCGGCCACGCCACCACTACCTGTCCGCTGGCACGCACCGGCAATGAAGACTGCGCTACCGCTGCCGCCGCGCGGCTGCGCAGGTCTACCGGATTCACATCACCCGTCACGCCTATCAGCAGCTCGATCGCACTGTTCTGCTCCGTAGTCATCTTTGTCCCTGCTGCAACATCTGTAGCCGGCATCCGCCCCGCTTCCTTTCGCCACTACGGCAGATACAAAATCCCGTTCAACGGAACCCTCACCCAGTCCGGGCGATGGTTCAGCTCGTAGGTCAGTTCATATAAGGCCTTGTCCAGTGTGAAGGCCCGCAACATCACCTCGAATCCCTCTATCGTCTGCGGAACAATGCGCGAATCTCCCATCGTCTCGCGATACGCGCGCAGATACTCCGCCGTGACCGACGATTCCCATAGACGCGCCCAGGGCTCCAGCTTCTGCGCATCTGCGGGTCGCCTCGCCATAAAATGCGACATCGCAGAAAACGCCGCGTAGCTGAACGACCGCACCATCCCCGCAACATCTTTCAACGGCGACTGCTCCGCTCGGCGCTCAGTCAGTGTGTGCGCCGGCTCTCCCTCAAAATCAAGAATTACAAAATCGCCCTTGGCCCGCAGCACCTGTCCCAGATGATAATCCCCATGCACGCGAATCCTTGCCCCTGCATCACCCAGTGCCGTCAGTCGCGAAAATCGCTCCAGCAGTGTCGAACGGCGGCTCAATATCAGGCCTGCGGCTTCCACTGCATTGTCCGGCAGCCGTGCCAGATTTGCCTTCAGCGCATCAAAAGCGCGCGTCGCCTTCTGCACCAGCTCGGCCTGCAGAGCAACCAGATCACCGCCGTCCAGCAGTGCCGGCGCAAAATCTGGATCATCTGGATCGCTCGCCAGCGCAAGATGCAGCTCCGCCGTTCGCCGCCCCAGCGTCGATGCAGCCTCCATCGAGATACCGGCATGCTCACGTGCCGATTCTGGAATCTCGTCCAGCTTTTCCCGCAGCGTCGCACCTGCCGCCAATCCCAGCTCCGGCAATTCCGCCGCAACACTGCTCTCGTAGTACCGGTCCAGCTCTTCGAGCATCCACGCCCATCCATCTCCCTCGTTCTGAACCACCCCCTGTAGCATCGCCAGCGTCGCACCTTCGTTGTCACCGCCGTGCCGCACGAACTCGATGGATCCTCCAAATGGCGCAACATTCCTGAACTCCGTCTTTTCCGTCAGAAACTTCCCAATCTCTGTGTCTGGATTCGGCCCGTTCTGCTGCCTTCGGAAAAGCTTCAGAATCATCCGGTCGCCAAAGAAAATCGACGAGTTGCTCTGCTCTGCCGTCAGCCGCCGTGGCAAACGCCCCTCGGCGGGATCTCCCTCAATCTCCTCAAAAAACCGGCTCTTCTCTCCACGCACTTCGCCCGTCTGCGATTTCACCCGCTCGCCATTCGCAATCATGGCCAGCAGCGCCGAGCATGCCCTGTCCCGCATCAGCCCGTCATGCAGCACACCCGCGCCATCCTTTGAAAAGACCTGCGTCACCACCGAATTCCCCGCGTGCCGCAGCAGATCCTCGGCTTCCTTACCAAACGACATTCCCAGCGGCATCAGGTACACATCCGGGTCGCCCTCGCTGAATTCCACCCTGACCCAGGCCAGCAGCGTCCGGCCCTGCTCCATCAGAGCCCATTCCATGACTTTGGCACTTACAATCGAGCGCGATTTCCCGCCAAACCATCTCTGCCGCTGCATGAACTCCGGCAGCAGCTTCTCCACCAGTTTCCCGCCCCGGCCGGTCAGCAGGTTGTCCCAGTCGCGCTCATCTTTCACATGCAGCCGCTCTTCGGCCGCCACGGGCTGCGGAACTTCCACCTGTTCTTCACCCGGTTGCAGTTCCAGCCACAAAAATCCATAAGGCCCCAGCGTAAGTGGATAGGGCTGGCTCCCAATCGCCGGAAACTCCACATAGCCCAGCATCTCCACCGGAATCATCCCTGCATAAGCCGATAAATCCAGCGCGACCGGCTGTGCAAACCGTGAAAGATTCGCAACGCACAAGACCCTTTCACCGTCCAACTCCCGCAGATAGGCCAGCACCTTCCGGTTTTCCGCCTCCAGGAATTTCAGTGAGCCGCGCCCGAATACCTGGAACAGCTTGCGCAGGGCAATCATGTTACGCATCCAGTTCAGCAGCGAGGAAGCATCGCTCTGCTGTGCCTCCACGTTGATCGCCTCGTAGCCCCACAATGGATCCATGATCACCGGGCTGTACAGCCTCGCCGGATTCGCCCGTGAAAATCCCGCATTGCGGTCCGCCGTCCACTGCATCGGTGTTCTCACACCGTTTCTATCGCCCAGGTAGATGTTGTCTCCCATCCCGATCTCATCGCCGTAATAGAGAATCGGCGTTCCAGGAAATGAGAAAAGCAGGCTGTTCAGCAGCTCAATGCGCCGCCGGTTATTATCCAGCAGCGGCGCCAGCCTGCGCCGAATCCCAATATTGATGCGCATCCGCGGGTCGGCGCTGTACGCCAGATACATGTAGTCGCGCTCGTCTTCGCTCACCATCTCGAGCGTCAGCTCGTCGTGATTGCGCAGGAAAATCCCCCACTGGCAGCTCTCGGGAATATCCGGCGTCTGCGCAATGATGTCCGTAATCGGAAGCCGGTCTTCCTGCCGCAGCGCCATGTAAATGCGAGGCATCAACGGAAAATGAAACGCCATGTGGCACTCGTCACCATCGCCGAAATAAGGGCGCACATCCTCCGGCCACTGATTCGCCTCGGCCAGAATCATCCGTCCCAGGTACCCGTCATCCATCGCCTTGCGAATCGCTCTGATCAGCCCATGCGTCTCGGCCAGATTCTCGCAGTTCGTCCCGTCCCGCTCCACCAGGTATGGAATCGCATCCAGCCGCAGCCCGTCCACGCCCATGTCCAGCCAGAAGCGCATCACCGAAATCACTTCCTCAAGCACCTGCGGATTATCAAAATTCAGATCCGGCTGATGCGAAAAAAACCGATGCCAGTAGTACTGCTGCGCCATCGGATCCCATGTCCAGTTCGACTTCTCCGTGTCGGTAAAAATGATG
The DNA here is from genome assembly GCA_021810175.1 of Acidobacteriota bacterium. The sequence continues at coordinate 8,417 of JAJZJJ010000010.1, forward strand.
CGCGCATCGCGATACTTCTGGTCTGTGTCGCTCCAGACGTAAAAATCCCGTTCGGGAGATCCCGCCGGCGCCTGCCGCGCGCGCTGAAACCAGGGATGCTGATCAGACGTGTGATTGATAACCAGCTCGATCATCACCTGGAGTCCGCGGGCGTGCGCCTCATCCAGAAACCGCTGAAAATCCTCAATCGTCCCATAGCTGGGATTCACGCTGGCGTAATCGGAAATGTCGTAGCCGTCATCGCGCAGTGGCGAAGGGAAAAAAGGTAACAGCCACAGGCACGTAACCCCAAGATCCTGCAGGTAGTCGAGCTTTTCAATCAACCCGGGGAAATCCCCAATCCCATCGTTGTTGCTGTCATGGAAGGCCCGCACATGCAGCTCGTAAATAATCGCGTCCTTGTACCATAACGGATCGGTTGTCGAACCCGGCTTCTTTACCAGCACCTGCCCTGTCGCCATTTACCTCGTTCCCTCACAGGTAGTAGTCAAAATCCTTTTCGGTCCGCACATGCTTCCTCACGCGGAACACATGGGCCGGCATCCGCTCTGGCGACAACTCCACATAGTTGCTCGCCCCCTGCCACAGAAAAGCCTCGTCGGCCAGCAGGTCATACACCTCAAAACTCTCATGATCGCTCATCCCCAGCCCGTCCAGGTTCAGCATCACCCATCCTGACTGCGTATACACCGGATCCAGATTCACCACCGCCAGCACCGAATGCTCATCCTCCTCGCAGTTCTTGCTGTACGCAATCAGGTACGGATTGTCCGTCGCATGGAACACCAGGTTTTCCATCCCCTGCAGCGCCCGTAACTCCCGGCGTGCGCGATTCAGCGTCTGCATCAGCCTTGAAAGCGGACGCTCCATATCCCACTCCCAGTGCCTCACCTCGTATTTCTCTGAGTGCAGATACTCTTCGCTTCCTCGGCACAGAGGCTTGTTCTCCGCTGCTTCATAGGCCGGCCCGTACACACCAAAATTGCTGGCAAGTGTCGCCGCCAGCACCAGCCGGCTCTTGAATGCGGGTAATCCGCTAATTTGCAACTGTTCTGGTAATATATCCGGCGTATTCGGCCAGAAGTTCGGACGCAGATACTCGCTCACATTGGTGCGCGTCAGCTCCGTCAGATATTCCGTCAGCTCTTCCTTCGTGTTGCGCCACGTAAAGTACGTATATGACTGCGTGAACCCGAGCTTCGCCAGCCGCTGCATCACCTTCGGTCGCGTAAACGCCTCTGACAGAAACAGCACATCCGGATACGCTTCTTTCAATCCGCCAATGCACCACTCCCAGAAGGGAAACGACTTCGTGTGGGGATTGTCTACACGAAAAATCTTCACGCCCTGCTCAATCCAGAACAGGAACACATCCTTCAATCCCTGCCATAGCGCCTGCCAGTCCTTGCTCTCAAAATCCAGCGGGTAAATGTCCTGATACTTCTTCGGCGGATTTTCGGCGTACTGAATCGTGCCATCGGCCCGATGCTTGAACCACGAAGGATGATCCCTCACCCACGGATGATCGGGCGCGCACTGGAACGCAATGTCCAACGCCATCTCCAACCCTAGGCGGTCAGCCTTCGCTCGCAGCCGCGCAAAATCCTCCAGTGTGCCCAGTTCGGGATGAATCGCCGTGTGACCGCCCTCCGCCGCGCCAATCGCCCATGGGCTCCCCACGTCGCCGTCGTCAGCTGTCACCGCATTGTTCTTCCCCTTTCGAAAGCTCGCTCCAATCGGATGCACTGGCGGCAAATACAGCACATCAAAGCCAAGCCCGGCTACATACTCCAGCCGCGCCTCTACGTCTTTGAATGTTCCATGCCGCCCCGGCTCGCCGGCCGTCGACCGCGGAAACATTTCATACCAGCTCGAAAACACCGCCCGCTTCCGGTCCACCGTGACCATCAGCTCCCGCTCGTATCGGCTCATCAGTGTCTCATCCGGCAGCTCTTCCATCAGCGCCGCCAGATCTTCATCCAGCGCAACCTTCGTCGCCTCCGACCCTGCCGCAGTCAGCTCGCGCGCCCACGTCTGCAGCCGCTGCGCATCGCCCGCATCCCCGGCCCGTGCCACAGCCTGCTCCACCAGCATCGCGCCGTTCTTCAGCTCTACGGTGATCTCCTGATCCGCCGCAATCCGCTTCTCCAGATCGCTGCGCCATGTGCCGAAGTGGTCAATCACGCCCGCCACCGTATACGCGTAGCGGCCCATTTCCGTCACTGTGAACTCGCCTCGCCAGCGGTCATTCCCCAGCGGCGTCATCCTCACCCGCTGCCAATCGGCCGCTCCGTCGGCTTCTTTCCTGCGCGGAACCACCCGGTACAGCAGCCACGCCGCCACATGGTCGTGCCCATCGGCAAAAATGTCTGCCTCCACGCGCACGCGATCTCCCACCACGCGCTTAATAGGGAAATGTCCTGCGTCGATCTCTGGATCGACCCCCTCAATCACAACGCGCTTTCTTCCGTCCTGTCTCACTGTTATCCCATGGTTGAATTTGGAGAGGCTGCCCGCCCCATCAACTCAGATGGCGCAAAAACAAAAAGAGGCCACCTCCCACCATAAACGGATTCTCATCTATGGCTTCCGCTTCCGCGCTTGCGCCGGTCCGTTTACGCGAAACACTCGACACCAAATCAAAAAGGCCGCCATGCTGGCGGCCTTGTGTTCCTCTCTTCCAACTCACTTCAACTTACTGTTCGTGCAGCAAATTCGGCTCCTCCGATGCGCGCAGCCGCACCAGCCGGTCCACGGCATACGGCGCGCGATGGTTGTTCATGTGGTAGTGCCGCACCTGCAGCTCGCCAAGCAGACCAATCGCAAGCATCTGGATTCCCGCAACGATCGCCACGGCCGCAATCACAAACAGAGGCCCATGATCGTCCATCACGTGCTGGCTTCCAGCCAGCTTCAGCCCCAGCAGCATCATCGAAATCGCACCGCCGCTCAAAATACCCAGTGAGCCCAGCCCTCCGAAAAAGTGCAGCGGCCGCGTCATGTACTTCAGCAAAAAACGAATCGTCATCAGGTCAAAGAAAACCCGAAACGTCCGCCCAATTCCATAGTGCGACTTACCCTTCTCGCGATGCACGTTCTTGATCGGAATCTCGCAGATGCTCGCCCCGTACCACGACGCCAGAGCCGGAATAAACCGGTGCATCTCCCCGTACAGAGGAATATTCTGGATCACTTCCCGCCGATATGCCTTGTACGTCGTGCCAAAATCGTGAATATCCACGCCCGAAAGCTTCGCCATCAGCCAGTTGGCACAGCGAGATGGAAACCGCCGCATCACAAAGTTATCAATGCGCTGCTTCCGCCAGCCGCTCACTACGTCGTACCCCTCTTCGAGCTTCTCCACAAAATTGGGAATCTCGTTCGGGTCGTGCTGCAGGTCCCCATCCATCGCCAGGATGAACTCGCCCGCCGCGTGATCGAACCCCGCTGCCAGCGCCGAGGTCTGCCCGAAGTTCCGCCGCAGCTTCACCACCAGCACGCGGCTGTCCACCGCGGCAATCTCCTCCAGCAGCTTGTAGGTGCGGTCGCGCGAGCCGTCATCCACAAACACCAGCTCAAAGCTGTCTCCCACCTGCTCCATCACGGCCTTCAGCTGGTCATAAAGAGCGGTTACATTTTCTTCTTCGTTGTGAAATGGGACGACGATGGAATACTTCGGCATGGTATTGATTATAGTGCGCGGCACATGAGCGCTGTGAGAAAAATACGGCGGTTACGCACTCCGCAATAGCACTCCAGGCATCACTCGCCTCACTCACTAAACCCCGCAGCAACAGCCATATACCAGCCCCACACTCTGCTCGCCGCTGCCCTGAACGCGTGCCGCAGAAGCGCCGCGATCATTTGCCGCGGCGTCCGGCAGCCATCCTTGGCCCGACGCGAATCAAGCGTGCAGGCTACATCTTCGCAATCTCTTCCACCGCAATCTGCGCCGCCTGCTCGCACATCGCGCGATCCACATTCCGGTGCGTCACAAACCGCACGGCGTGCGGACCCACCGGACTCGCCACCACCCCGCGCTGCTTCAGACTTGCCACCAGCGCTGCAGCATCACCCTGCCCGTGCAGCGAAAAAATCACAATGTTCGTCTGGACTGCCGCCAGATCCAGCTCTACCTGCTTCAAATCCGCAATCTGCTCGGCCAGCAGTCGCGCATTGGCATGGTCCTCGTGCAGCCGCTTCGGCATCTCGTCAAGCGCGATCAGCCCCGCTGCTGCCAGCACACCTGCCTGCCGCATTCCGCCGCCCAGCATCTTCCGCACCGAACGCGCCCGGTCTATTAGCTCGCGGCTGCCCACCAGCATCGAACCCACCGGCGCGCTCAGCCCCTTCGACAGGCAAAACATCACCGTATCGAATCCCCGCGTCAGTTCCCTCACAGAAATTCCCAGGGCCACCGACGCGTTGAACACCCGCGCCCCATCCAGATGCACCGGAATCCCCGCATCCTTCGCGCCCGCCCAGATTTCCTCCATCACATCCAGCGGAGTCACCGTCCCGCCCGCCATATTGTGCGTGTTTTCGAGCGAAATCAGCCCCGTCTGCGCCCGGTAATACAGTTTCGGAGAAAGCGCCGTCTTAATCTGCGCCCACGTCAGCACGCCCCGCTCGGCCGCCACGGTCCGCAAATGGCAGCCGCTGAACGCCGACGCCATCGCCATCTCCCAGTCCACAATGTGCGCCCGCGCCTCGCATACCACTTCCTGCCCATGTCGCGTGTGCAGATGGATCGCCGTCTGGTTCCCCATCGTCCCCGTCGGCACAAAAATCGCCGCCTCGCGACCAAACACCGCCGCCGCGCGCGCCTCCAGCCGATTCACCGTGGGGTCTTCGCCATACACGTCATCGCCCAGCTCGGCCGTTGCCATCGCATTCCACATCTCCGGCGTCGGCACCGTCACCGTATCGCTGCGCAAGTCAATCATGGCAGGGGTTTTCGCATTCATCTCTGCAGAATTTTCAGCACTCGTAACGGTCATCGCACACATGTCCTCATCCTATCCAATCGAATGGGCTCCCAATCAACCTTCAACCCCCACTTTTAGGAAGCGTTCGAACACCTCATTCGAAAGCAGCCGTCCCCGCATCGTCAGCGCCACACGCCCTGCATTGCGCGTCACTAACCCTTCCGCCGCCAGCTCTGCCACCACCGGCTCAAACTCCGCCACCGCAGCCACCCCAAACTCCTCCCGGAGCGCGGCCAACTCCACACCCTGATTCACCCGCAGGCCCAGGAACCACGCTTCCTCCATCTCCTGCTCGCGGGTCAGCGGCTCCGGCCGCTCCCATCCAGGCGCCATCAAATACGGCTCCAGCCCATCCGTCGTTGCAAACCGCATCGCCTGTCCCAGCCGACCCCGCAGCATCGAGTGCGCATCCACGCCCACGCCCAGATATGGTTTGCGCTCCCAGTACTTCCGGTTATGCCGCGACTGCCTTCCCTCGTCCGCAAAATTCGAAATCTCGTACTGCCGCAACCCCATCCCCGCCAGTGCCGCAACCGCCTCCTCATACATCTCCACAATCGCGTCCTCACCCGGAACCAGCCCGGCGCCATACCTCACGCCGCCCGCCAGCATCTCCGCGCCCAGCTTCGACTCGTCATCCACCTCCAGCATGTACACGCTTGCGTGCCCCACACCCGTCTCGCCCAGCGCCGCCAATGATTCCCGCCAGCTCGCCCGCGTCTGTCCCGGCAATCCTGCCAGCAGATCGATGCTGATGTCCCTGACTCCCACCGCCCTTACCCGGGCCACATCCGCAAACACATCCCGCCGCGAATGCAGCCGTCCCGTCGCATGCGCCTCGGCATCCACAAACGACTGCACGCCAAAACTCACGCGATTCACGCCACACTCCGCCATCGCCGCCAGCGTCTCGTCCGATAAATGCGCCGGAGCCGCCTCAAACGTCACCTCCGCCGTCGGCACCACCGCAAACTCCCGCCGAATCGCACCCATTACCCGCCGTACCAGTTCGCCCGGCAGCAGCGAGGGCGTCCCGCCGCCAAAGTAGACGCTATCCACCGCCTCCGGCAGCACCGCACCCCACTCCGACCCGCACTTACGCGCCGCCACCAGGTCCGCCTCCAGCCGCGCCACATACTGCTCCATATAGCTCGCGGGAAACACCCCCGAAGCAAAGTTGCAGAACGTGCACTTCGACCGGCAAAACGGAATCGACAGGTAAAGCCCCAGCATCTCCATCTATAGTTGATTCTCGCACTGGACTGGCCCCTGCCCGCATCCCACCTTCACCCTGGCAACGCCGTTAAAATAAAAGAGCTCGCTTATGCCATCCAAGGAAGACAAAAAGGCCGATCAAAGCACCACGCCGGCGCAGCCTGCCCCGGCCAAACCCGCTCAGCAGGAAGACGACGTCGTCGGCAAAGCCTATGACAGCCGCCTCATGGCTCGCCTGCTCACCTATCTTCGCCCTTACAAGTGGGTGGCTTTCATCTCCATCGTCGCGGTCATCCTCAAGTCTGCCTCAGACATCCTCGGCCCCTACCTCACCATGGTCGCCGTCGATCTTTACCTCGCCCCGGCCATGGAGAAAACCGCCAGGGCCAAAGCCGCGCTCGCGCAGCTCGGCATCAGCAAGCATCCCTTTCTGGGCCATCGACTCAGCCACGATCCCTGGCAGGGCGTCACGCAGCTCGCTCTCATCTTCATCGGTTCGCTGCTCTTCAGCTACGTCCTTGAGGCCCTCCAGACCTACCTCATCCAATGGGCCGGCCAGAGGGTCATGTTTGACATGCGCCGGCAAATCTTCCGCCACCTGCAGCAAATGGACGTCGCCTTCTACGACCGCCATCCTGTCGGCCGCCTCGTCACTCGCCTCACCAACGACGTCGACGCTCTCAACGAGATGTTCACCTCCGGCGTTTTTGCCATCTTCGAGGATGTCTTTGTCCTCGCCGGCATCGTCATCGTCATGCTTCGCATGAGCTGGTGGCTCGCGCTCATCGCTTTTTCGGTCCTGCCCTTTATCCTGCTTGTCACTCGCATCTTCCGCCACTACGTCCGCGACTCCTACCGCCGCATCCGCGTCGCCCTCGCCCGCATCAACTCCTACTCGCAGGAGCACGTCAGCGGCATGTCCATCGTGCAGCTCTTCAACCGCGAAGAGCCCGCCTATCGCAGCTTCGAATCCATCAACGGCAAGTACCTTGAGGCCTTCAAGGATGCCATCCTCGCCTACGCCCTCTACTACCCCGCCGTCGAAATCCTCAGCTCGCTCGCCATCGCCCTCATCATCTGGCGTGGCGGCTTCGGCGTCCTTCATGGCGTCGTCCTGCTCGGCGTCCTCGTCGCCTTCATCCAGTACGCACAGCGCTTTTTCCGCCCCATTCAGGACCTCAGCGAAAAATACAACATCCTCCAGGCCGCCATGGCCGCCAGTGAGCGCGTCTTCAAGCTCCTCGACACCCAGCCGGAAATCGTCTCGCCGCCCAGCCCCGTCCCCGGCGACGGTTCAGGCCGCATCGAATTCCGCGATGTCTGGTTCACCTACCAGCGCCTCACCCCTGATCAACAGGAACGCATCGCCCAGGCAACCGCTGCCGAACTCGAGGCCATGGACGACGTCGAGTGGATCCTTCGCGGCGTCTCCTTCACCATCGAACCCAACCAGACTGCGGCCATCGTGGGCCATACCGGTGCCGGCAAGACTACCATCACCGGCCTCATGATGCGCTTTTATGACATCCAGCACGGCCGCGTCCTCGTCAACGGCGTCGACGTCCGTGAACAGGACCTCACCCTCCTTCGCCAGAACTTCGGCGTCGTCCTCCAGGATCCATTTCTCTTCAGCGGCACCATCGCCGACAACATTCGCCTTGGCACGGAAAACATCTCCGCCGATC
>JAJZJJ010000667.1 GCA_021810175.1 Acidobacteriota bacterium
CTCGGTGCGGGAGTAGACGCGGGCGTCTTCGAGGAGGAAGTTGGAGGCGGGCGAGAGCGGGACGTTGAGGGGCTCGCCGGGTTGGTGGGGGCGACCGGCGGCGACGACCCAGGAGTCGATGGAGAGCGGGAGACCGGGGTTTTTGGGATCGGTGGGCGGCATGGGGAGATTTTAGTGGATGGGGGCTGGGGTGGTTCGTGAATTGGGCGAGGGTTGTGAATTCGGCGCAAGCGGAGATTGGACGGGGCAATTCCACGAGTGTTTCCGCGCTAGAAAGATTTTGAGGGTTTACTCTTTTTTCCCTTTGCACTGGCGGATTTGGAGGCTGGCGTGTTGGGCCAGTCGGGTTGCCGCATGGCGAGTTTGGCGGCCTGTTGAAGGGTCAGATTTTGCGGAGCGGCCTTGAAGGCGGTGTCGTAGTCGTCCTCATTCTGGCTGATGGTTTTGAAGAGGAGGACGTGGCCGTTGATGTGAGTGCGGGTGGAGACGATTTCCCATACATGCGGCTCGAGCTGCTTGCAGTGGACGCTGAATGTGCCGCCCTTGTTCATGTGCCCGATGAGGCCGAAGAAGAAGTTGACGTTGTGAATCAGCCTGCCCTGGAAGGCAACGATGCGGTGCTGTTTGCGATCGAGGATCATTTCACCGGCCATGGCGGCGAAGACGCGGTCCTCATTGTTGGGAGGGTGGAAGTTGGGATTGGGCTTGTAGGAGAGCGTGATGTCCCGCGGGGTCTGGCTCTGGACGGTCCATAGGAATGCCTTTGGGATCATGCGCAGGAGTTGAGCGACCTGTTTGGCGTCATGCTCGTCGTTTTTGCGCTGCTTCTGCTGCAGCTGGGGGCTGTGGACGAAGCGCTCGACCATGGCTTTTTGCTGCGCAAGCGGGATGGCGTGGCCGTTGAGGCGAGTGATGCGATGGATGGTTCCATGCGACGCGGTCTGGACGACGATGGCGTACTGGTTTTTGCCGGGCTGCACGTCGTGGTCGTGATAGATGAAGACCGAGTGATCGTTTTCGTCGGACTTGAGTTGAACCTGGACCGCGGTGGAAACCATGTCGCTGAGCTGCTTTTGAGTGAAGCGTCCGGCTGAGTTATGGGGATAGGCCGCGGCCGTGAATGGCATGGAGGCCATGAGGAAGCAGGGAATCAGGGGAGTCAGCCTCATAAACCTTGGGATGCGTGTTTTCCGCGAGGGGCATGGAGGCTGGTTGCAATGACGATCATTTGCCGTGATAACGACGAGATACTTCGTGGGCGTTGCGGCGTGTTGGCGACTGATGCAGAAGAACCGCAGGTCTCTCCGCTGCGCGCCTTTGGCGCTCCGGTCGAGATGACAATTCTTTTGAGGAAGATGGATGTTTCATCCCCGCGCAGGATACGGTTATCTGGCGGGGGCGGCGGTTGCGGCTGGGGTGAGTCTGGGTTGGGCGAGGGTTCCGGTGAGGTTGGCCGCCAGCGTGCGGGAGCCGAGAGTGAGGTCGAGGGTGCGGTCGAAGCCGATGGCTCCGGAGATGGAGGTGGGTTCTGTTCCGGGGCGATTGACGAGGGTGCTGCCGGCGATGGTGAGCTCGTTGCTGGAGAGCGCGCCATGGGCGGTCCAGCGGGTGAACTGGTTGAGCGGAGGGGCGTCGCCGAGGCTGCCATGGTTCCAGGTGAAAGTGAAGGCGCCGGTGGCGGAGCCGGCGAGATCAGAGGCGCTCCAGCCGTTCATGGCGAATTTGGCGTGGAGGTCGGCGGCGCCGGTGGCGGCCCAGTGCTCGTGAAAGAGGGCGGCGAGCTGGGGGATGGCGATGCGGGAGCCGTTGAGGGCGAGATGCCAGGCGGGGGAGTCTCCTCCGGCGAAGAGGGAGCCCTGAACATGGAGTTTGCCGCCAAGCGTGTCGGCGTCGAGGGAGGCGATTTTTAGATCTGTACCTGAGACGGTGACATTTGCCAGGACCTTGTGCATGAGGAGTGGTCCGGCGGTGAGTTCGCCGATGGAGACGGCGCCGTTGGCGGCTGGCCATTCGCGATGGCCTTCGTTGAGGTGGGCGAGCAGGTCGGCCCAGAGGACGCCGTGAGCGTCGGAACCTGTGAAGGCGGCAATGAGCTGCGAGACACGCGCTCTGGGCAGATCGAGTGTGAAGCGCACGGGGCAGACGGAGGCCTGGCAGAGCGTGGGATAGGACGCGGAGAAAGTGCCTTTGACCGCGCCGATGGTGAGGGCGGCGGAGTTCCAGGTGACTGCGAGTGGCGTCAGCGTGAGATCGGCGCGGGAGATGGTGGCCGGTCCGCTGAGGAAGCTGGGATGGAGGACGATGCCCGTGAGGGTGGCGGAGCCGGAGGCGACGACGGAGGGTTCCGTGGCGAATTCGCGGAAGGGCGCGATCCAGGGGCCCCTGAGGGTGAGATTGAGATTGGCGATGCCCTTGCCGGTGTAGTTATCCAGATGGAGCGGGAAGGTTCCGAGCTGGTGATGGAGTGCGGCGAGATCGGCGATGGCGGCGGGGCCGTCCAACTGTAGCTGGAAGCCGCGGTTATCGAGAGTGCCGGAAACGGTGAGCGGGGTGGGCGCGCCGAAGGGCACCTGGACGGGAGCGATGGCGAACTGGAAGGGCGGCAGTCCGGAGGTGGGTTTGCTGGGGACGACTGCATGGGTAGGGCGTGTGCGGCGCAGCGGAGCGGGCCAGGGCAATCTGGCGTGAGGATGGCGGGCGCGAAGCTGCGAAGGCAGGGCAGGCTGGCGAGCGCCGGCATAGACGGTGAGATGGGAGACGACGA
>JAJZJJ010000668.1 GCA_021810175.1 Acidobacteriota bacterium
GAGGGTACGCCCATCGCGTTCCGGAGTGACGGGCGCGAGTGCGCGCTGTACGCGCCCGTCGAGGGCGACGAGCCGTATGAGTGGCGGATCGTCATCGGCGGAGCCCGGCACTACGGCTACGGCTCCATCGAGCGAGAGCTCGAATGCCTCTACTGCGACACCGTAGTGGAGGAGGAGAACGGCGAGGAGCAGTAGCATCACCGCCGCAGGCCTGCTACGGGGCCGGGCGAAGGGAGGCGATCCTGATGGATCGCAGAGGACTGGAGATTGCATATCGGCTCGCCCGTGCTTACGGGCATCGCTGGGGGACGGACATGTCCCCGGCGGAAGTGACCGCGGCGTATGACGCTGCGCGTGAGCAGTTTCAGCGGCATCCGGAAGGGTACACGATGGCGGAGCACATCACGGCCGCCGTCCAGAACGTGATGAACGAGGACCAGCACGCCTACGATGGCATGCTCGGCATCGAGGCCCCGGTCGCCACCGGGGACGGACACTTCGCGCACGAGACCGGCTCCGGTCGCCTCCGGTGGGACATCCACCCGGACGGGAACGTGCGGCTGGAGATCTGGCGGCCCGGCCGCCTGTCGGCGACGCTCACAGCGGAGGTTTCATGGCCGCCGCTTCTGGAGGAGCGCACTTGGGAGCCGGAGGGTCCGGCCATCCCGGACCGGGAGCCGCTTGTACTGCTCTCGCAGTGGGGCGACGCGCATTCACGGCATCTCACGGCGCTCATGGAGGCAATCCGGGCTATTCAGGGATGGCGCACGCATTCCGACGGCGCGCTGACGGCGCTGTTCTCGCCGCAGGAAGTAGCGGATCCGACGCCGGTTCCGCAGCCGATTTTCTCGGCAGCCTCGGAGCTGGCACAGGAGGTGTTCTGATGCCCGGGTATGTGGGTCAATCCAAGTCTGTCTCGGCGGTGAATGCCGAAGCAGACTGTAAGTTCCCGGCAACAGAGGCGGCACGTCGGTTGGGTGTGTCTGTCGCCGCAGTGAAGGCTATCTTGGTGCCGTGCGAATGGCATCACACATCCAAATACTACAACCAGACGGACTATTACGATGTGACGGACCTATCCGAGGACGAGTTGGCAGCATTGCGCGCCTATCGCCCCGCACACCCACAGGGACGCACATATCTGGCGGATGTGCGCTGGCTGGAGTGGAGCGGCAGCCGCAACCATTGCAAGGCCACAGAAAGGACGGCCCAAGCCGTGGATGTGACAGAACGCGGGGCGTTTTATACGTTTGCGCTCCCGGGCGGGGAATGCGTGCGAAAAAAGATTGGAAGCAACGGAACCGTCGTGATTCCGCGCGCTTGATCCTTCCGCTTTCTCACGCCGCCTGCGGGCGGCTTTTTTGTTGCCCTCCCTATCTTTCTCCCTATCCTTCCATTCCATCGATCCTGCGCCAAAATCAATCGCTTAAATGGGTATAGGCGCACCGGATAGCGCCTAACACGGTCGCGGGCCGCGCTTGTGCCGTCTCCCCTCCTTTTTCAACAGGTCCTCCAGCACATCGAGCCGCAGCGAATCAAAGTCCACACACAGGTTCGCGAACCGCGACAGCGCCGCCGTACGTCGGGCCGCAATGGTGCTCTGGCTCACATGCCATACGCCCTCCAGCACCTTCCACGGCTGCGGCCGCAGATACAGTCGTGCGACGGTTTCATGGTCCTGCGGATAGCCCTGCTCCATCCATCCGAGAGCCTGTCCGATCCGCTCCTGCATGTGCCGCAGATGCGGCAGCGCGTCGCGCGCCTGCTCGATCTCACGCCAGCGCGCATGGGCAAGCCGTTCCAGTTCCGTGAGCTTCACGCCGTTCTCCGGGTTGATATGCTCCTGAAGGAGAGCCAGAAAGCCCATCAGCACATCCCGATCCTCCGCTGTCTGCGTACGCGCATCGCGCAGCCAGCGCGCCACTCGGTCACGATGCGCATACTTGGCGGTCCGCATGCTGCCCGACGAGAGATCGGGTCCGTTTGTCCACATGTCGCGCGGCAGGAGCGTCCAGATGGTGTGTACCAGATACGCCTCCGCTTCGCTCAGTTGCAAATCCGTCAGCGCGTCGAGTACATCCCGCTCGTCCTCGTCGTGCCGGAGCGCTTTTGTGACTTGCGGCCGGACGCGCAGCCCATCCCCCCCCGCCCGCGCCGTGTACACATCGATCCAAAGCGGCAGGCGGGGATAGGCACGCAGCAGGTTTGCGGCCCGTTCCTCCATCGCCGTGAAAGAAGGGATGCCAAGATCCAGTTCTTGTTGCCCGCCGCGCCCCAAACGCTCCGCCGCTACACTCATCCCGACCGCCTCCCGTTGCGGAATGTGGCAGGTTGTGGTATCCTGCCGTTGGGTGCATCGATATAGGAGCTTCGGGCCGCAGTCGCGGGGGCGATGCGGCTTTTTCTATTAATTTGCATTCTCCATTTCCCGAATTGACATCCTCCCCATGGCTAAAGCCAGGGGATTCCAACTATCGCTAGTTGGCTTTCCTGCTTCGTTGAAGCTTGCCTTCCCGTTTGCTTTTCAGCTTACGAGCGGGTCTTACAGCTTCTCCACAGGCTAACACCGCCAGCCCGGCGGCTAAGATGTTTTGTGCGGCATTGATATCACGATCATGCGTTTCTCCGCATTCGGGACATGTCCACACACGAATATTGAGTGGCATTTTCGGCATGATGTGACCGCAATCGTAGCAACGTTTACTGGATGGGTAGAATTTGTCGATCTTGACGACCATTCTCCCATACAAAGCTGCTTTATAT
>JAJZJJ010000669.1 GCA_021810175.1 Acidobacteriota bacterium
CGCGACCTTTACCGTGCTGGTTGCCGGAGCCATGATGCTGGTGGGCAACTACGGCTATCGGCACGGAGTTCATTTTCAGGATCCCGCGCAGATGGCGGAGGCGCTGGCGCCTCTGGCCGGGCGCTTCGTGCGCGATGGGATCCTGCTGCTGATGGTCAATGCGGCGGTGCTGGGGACCACGGCTATTTCGCTGGCCAGCGCCTGGGCTTATGGCGAAGTGCGCGGATGGCCGCACTCGCTGCACAGGAAAGTCAGTGAGGCACCCGGGTTTTACGCCGTCTACATCGGGTGTGTGGGCCTGGCCGCGGCCGTGGTGCTGATTCCGCGCGTGCCGCTGCAACTGGTCATTGTGAGCGTGCAGGTGTTTGCCGGGCTGATTTTGCCCTCAGCCATCATCTTCCTGCAGCTTCTGCTGAACGACCGCGAACTGCTGGGCGACCGGTGGGTGAACCGTCCGTGGAACAACTGGATCAACTGGACGATTGTGGTCGTCCTCTTTGCTCTGTCACTGCTGCTGGCGGCGCAGGTGATGCTGCCGAAATTATTTGGCTGAAATTCGCGAGGTATTCATGGCGACACTGCAAAATTCGTATGAACTGGATGGCTATCGGGTGGTGCATCCGCTGGAGGACGCACCCGAGCAGAAATGCGAAACCGAGGGCCGCGGGCCGATGGTCATGAGGCCGGGGGTGCGCTTATGGCTGATAGTGCTGCGGGGCTACCTCATCCTCGTAACCCTGATGCTGGTCTGGGATGTGCTGTCGATGGCCGGCTCACATCACGGCGGGAAGTAATCCGCCAAGCGTTCATCGCGATGAGCGTGTCGTAACCACGCCGTTTTTCCCGCTGTTCTCGATTCCGATTCCATCCGAACCCCCGGGTTCGCCGCCGGAGGACACGTGCGTCTTCTTCATTCCGGATTTGCCATCGCGGTCGCCGCCGGACTGGCGCAGGGTTTCGCGCAGACGCTGCCGGATGCTCCCGCGCCCGTGCCGGCCGCCATTCCGGCCAGCCTGGCTCAGCTTGCAGCCCCTCCACGGCAGAGCCATTCCGGCGGTCAACCCGCGCGGAAGCCGCTTGAAGTTTCCCGAGGGGCGACCGCAGCCGCGATGGTCACGATGTTTCCGCACAGCCTCACATCCCGGTACTGGATTTCGGGGCAGGTCAATGTGATTTCGCAGGGAAAGCCCGGTTTCCATGCCGCCTATTCGGGACCGAATAGCCTGGACAACGCCCCGGAAGACGCCACTTCTGTGCTGGACACGCTTTTCCTGGGGTATCAGGCGGAGCGCAATCCCCGCTTCAATACGGATCTGCTGCTCGATGTGGAGGAGGCAGGAGGCGGCGGGATCGGCCAGGCGCTGGGACTGGCGGGATTCACCAACCTGGATGTGGTCCGGAATCCGAGCCTCAGCCAAAAGCCCTACCTGGCGAGGGCGGAGATTCACCAGACATTCGGGCTCAGCGGCAAGCTCATGCCCGCGGATCGCGGACCGATTTCCCTGGCGACGGAAACGCCGGTGCGGCGCATCGAGATACGCGCCGGGAAGTTCAGTCTTCCGGACATTTTCGACGTGAACAGCGTGGCCAGCGACAGCTATCACCAGTTCATGAACTGGACGGTGGACAACAATGGCGCGTGGGACTACGCGGCCGACACGCGCGGCTACACGGTGGGTGGCGCCATCGAATACGACGACCACAACTGGGCAGTGCGCTACGGCTTCTTCGCCATGCCCACGGCCGCGAACGAGGAGACTCTGGACTGGGCTTTCTCGCGGGCCCGCGGGCAGAACTGGGAACTGGACTGGAACGGATCGCTGCTGCGTGGACGGCGCGGCGCGATCCGCCTGCTGGCGTACAGGAACAACGCGCATATGGGCAATTACCGGATGGCGGTCCAGCGCTATCTGGAGGGGATCACGCCGGTTCCGGAGATCGGGCCGACGGAGCGATTCGATACGCCGAAATACGGATTTGGCTGGAACAGCGAACAGGAGATTACGCGCAATCTCCGCATGGCCGCACGCTTCGGATGGAACGACGACCGGGAAGAGTCCTACTGCTTTACGGAGGTGGGCCAGACGGCGATGGTAGCCGGCGATTACGCCGGTGTGCGCTGGAGGCGGCCATCGGACAAGGCAGGAGTGGCGTTCGTGAGCAATGCGATCAAGAAGGATCACCAGAATTATCTGAAGTACGGCGGTTTGGGCTTCCTGCTCGGGGATGGAGGGCTGGACTACGGCCGGGAAGATATCGTCGAGAGCTATTACAGCTGGCACGTTCGGCGGGGATTCTTCCTTTCTCTCGATGACCAGCACATCCTTCATCCAGGCTATAACCGTGTCCGCGGGCCGGTATCGGTCTTCTCGGTGCGGGGCCACCTGGATTTCTGAGGTATGTCGGGGATGCGCGCCGCGCGTCAGTTCTGCTCAGGCTCGGTCGCAGGCGACGCGAAAGCCGTAGTCGGCGTATTTGAATTCGGGTGGGATGCTGGAACGCGCTGAGCAGCGGGAGATTTTGATCTGGTGGCGCCAGGAGCCTCCGCGCGAAGATTTTCTGGGGCCGGATTCGGGGCCGTGCGGATTGCGATCGGGGGAGATGGCATAGTAGCCGGGGTCGTACCAGTCGCTGCACCACTCGTGCACGTTCTCGCACATTTCGAATAATCCGAAGGCATTTGGCTGGGATTGTTCGACCGGCTCCGGGCCGGTTTGCCAGCGCGCGTGGTAGTCCGGACGCGAGGATGGGGGATCGTCGCC
>JAJZJJ010000670.1 GCA_021810175.1 Acidobacteriota bacterium
CTTCGCCCGCGCTGCCCTCTGCGCGCCACTGGCCCGCGAGCCGGCCGTAGCCCCAGCCACGCCAACGGCATCCGCCGCTCCCTCGCCGCGCGGCTAAACGCTTCAAACGCAAACCTCGTTCCCATGGCCGCGAGCGAGCCCAGCCCCGCATAGCGGTTCTTCACTCTCCAGCGCAGCTCCGCATGGGTCCGAGCCGCGCTGTGCCGTGAATCAGCCGCAATCCCCTGCACCTCGCGCCCATGCCAGACGGCCTGCCGCACCCGGTCGAGCCACTCTACCGCCTCGTGAATTTCCTTCGAGATCCGCGCGTGCATCTCAGCGTCAATCAGCCCGTGTCGCAGCTTGAAGTCGTTCATCCGCGCCAGGCTTGCATACGTCGTCTTCACAACCTCCTCACGACTCATAGCGTCGGTCTCGTAGTTCAGCAGAAACTCCCACGATGGCGCCTCCATCTGTCGCAAATGCTCCTCCAGCGTCGTCGCCAGCCGCCGATACCCAAACTCCTCCGGATGCTCAAACGCGCGGCTTCCAGGGTCCAGAAACGGAGCCAGCGGAGCTACAAAATAGAAAATCCTCCCGTCTCCATCGCACACCCGGTGAATCTCCTCGCAAAAATCGATATTCCCCAGCGCGCTTGCCGGCGTCTGGTGGGGCAGTCCAACCATGAAAAACAAATCCAGCTTCCGGCATCCATGCGCCAGCGCTGACTTTACCGTCTGCAGAAACTCCTCATTCGTGCACGCAAATTTACCATTCACCCGGCGCAGTTCCTCATCCCCACTCTCCAGCGTGATCTCCAGGCTGTAGCGCGGCACATGCCGGTCTATCTGAGCCAAAAACTCCTCGTCCGCTTTCCAGAACAGCTCAAACACCAGCTCATTCTTCGGCTTCAGCGCCCCCACCCGCTCCAGAAACTCCTGCACGTACTCCGCCCCGCCCTGCCGGATATCCCCAATCACAAACACCGGCGTCCGGCTGAACCGCTGGATGAACGCAAGATCCTCCGCCAGCTTCTTGGGCGACCGCATCGTAGGCCGTGTCCGCGCGCAGTGCAGCCCATACGCTGATCGCGACCCGCCGCACACCGCGCAATCCTGCGTGCAGCCCCTTGCCGTCAGCAGCGCCGTCAGCGGATACTGCAGCCACCCGTAATACGGAATCACATCCAGCAGGTTCCGGTAGCGAAACACAGACCGCACCGCATACCGGTAATCTGGAATATCCACCTCATCGAGTGATTCCGGCAGCGGCCCTATCGCGTTCACCATCACTTCGCCGCCATCCTGCTCCCACGTCAGGTTTGGCGCCTTCGAATAATCGGCCTCGCCTGACCGCACCTCATCCATCAGCGCCCGTACGGCCGCCTCCGTCGTGTCACCCCGCATCACCAGGTCCACGCACTCGTGCTCGATCAGCTCGCGATGAAAATAGGACGCCGAAAGCCCGCCCAGCAGCACCTTCGCCGCCGGATGCAGCCGCTTCACCACCTTCGCGATTTCCAGCGCCCCCTGCGCATGTGGCAGCCAGTGCAGCGAAATCCCGAACACTGGCGCCCGCAGCCGGCGAATCTTCCGTTCCACATCAAAATCGCGGTCCATCAGCATGCGCACCGCAAGGTTCACGATCTTCACCCGGTACCCAAACCGCTCCAGGTAGCCCGCAATGCTCGTAAACCCTATCGGGTACATGTCGAAAACCGACGATGATGGAATCACATCGCTGATCGGCCCCCGAAACTGGTTCGCTTTTCTAAAGTCGTAAAGGCTCGGCGGATGCAGGAGCACCAGGTCGAATTCCATCAGCACTGCCCCTCAAATGACCTCAGAATCTTGAATGGAACAGGCGGAGCAGAACAAACCCACACAAGGATAGGAAGAATTTGCACGCCACCATCGTCGCGAAACTCCTGCTCTTCCGATCACCATCGACAACTCGCATCACGGCGCACATGCAAGGCAGCTTAAGCCTCCGTCTACCTCCCAATCCGTGACCACAATCACAGGTCTGCCCGAATTTTTGTCCCGGAGACCACTCCCGGCCGCCTGCGGCCGGAACCATCCGCTCTCCGCTCCGCTTCTACCCCCGCAAAACGCCCCCACCTCCCACTTTCAGAGACAACACAGCCTCGGCAAATCCTCCCCGTCCGTGCGGTTTTGGCATCTTTTGCCCGGAACCCTGCTAGCATCGAATGTGATTCATGATTGACGGAAAGCTAAAAATCATTCCCCTTGGAGGCCTCGGCGAGTTCGGCATGAACTGCCTGGCCATCCGCTGGCAGGACGACATCCTCGTCATCGACGCGGGCCTCATGTTCCCCGAGTCCGAACTCCTCGGCGTCGACGTCGTCGTCCCAGACATCACCTACCTCATAGAAAACAAAGAGCATGTCCGCGGCATCCTGCTCACGCACGGCCACGAAGACCACATCGGCGGCCTGCCCTGGATCCTCTCCGAGCTCAATGTCCCCGTCTACGGCACCGAGTTCACCCTCGCCTACGTCGAGGGCAAACTCGAAGAGCACAAGATGCTCGATGACACCGAGCTCGTCGAGATGGTTCCCGGCAGCAAGTTCACTCTCGGGCCCTTCACCATCGAGCCCATCCGCGTCACCCATTCCATGGTGGATTGCGTTGCCCTCGCCATCGACACACCTGTCGGCGTCATCGTCCATACCGGCGACTTCAAAATCGACCTCTCCCCGCCCGACGGCAAAGCCTTTGACCTTCACCGCTTCGCCGAATACGGCAA
>JAJZJJ010000671.1 GCA_021810175.1 Acidobacteriota bacterium
AGGTAACCACCGTAGAATCATATGCTTACCGGACACACCAGCACCGCCCAAGCCGCTATGCCCTTTAGATTCATATGCATGGAGGAGAATGGCAAAAACCCGGGGGGATCCCACCACCGTTACCCCTCCAACCCTCTGCGTTCTCTGTGTCCTCTGTGGTAAAGCTCCGGGTTCCACCACACCGGCGGCCCGTCTCCCACAGGGAGGCGGGACAACGCGAAGCGTCCGCTTTTCCATGGCAGAGGTGGAAACCAATAACCCCCGCGGAATCATACAAATCCGCATCCATAACAAAACAAAGGGCCACAATAACCACCTTAGAATCATATGCTTACCGAACAGCTCACGACTGCCCGCGCCGCTATACCCTTTGGATTCATACGGATAGCAAAAATCGCCCAAACCCCCGGGGGTAGCCTCTCCCAAAAGCAGAACGCCCTGAATCCAGGGCATTCTGCAGCAGGCCAGCTTCCCCGCCTGAAAGAGCCTGAACGAAGGAGCTCAGCGGATCTCCACCACCGCCAGTCCCATCGGTGGAACCTTCAGCGTCAGCTGGTGGTTCCGAATCAGAATGTCCTCCGGCTCTCCCGGCTTTGAAGCCCGCCGCAGCACCGCAATCTGCGCCTTCGTTGGGTACTTCGGGCTCCCCATTCTCTTCCACGCGGCCAGCGTATCGCCGTGCTGCGCATCCACCCGCCTTACCTCGGCATACGAGTCAGCGGCATCGTTCTTCAGGTCCAGAGTCACGACCTTCGCCGGCGCTTTCACCCCCGGCTCCACCATATTCCACACCGCAACCACTAGCGTGCCGTCCGCCCGCCGCGTCACCAGCGCCTCATTCACCGGCGCAGCCAGCCGCTCCGTGCCCAGCTCGTGCAGCAGCATAAATGCGTCATACGATGGCTTCGGAATCCCGTCCTCCGCCACCAGCCCAAACCCGCCGTAAAACGGCGTCTTCTTCACCCCCTGCTCCTCGAACACATCCGAGAAGGTCCAGTACGACATCATCTTCGTCTTCCCCGCGCACTGGCTGATCGTCTCCGCCAGCCACGGCCCCATGTAAATCGAATCGGTAATCGACTGGTGATTCGCATAACTGGCGTTGTACTCGCTCCAGATCAGCGGGATATGCGGCCGCGCCGAGTGCAGAATCTCCTCGTGCACCTTCTCCACCGCCGCGCTCACCATCTGGTGGGGCGCAATCGTCCGGTTGTCGTGAAACACATTCTCCGCAGAGTCGTCGCCGTACACATGCGTCGAAACGAAATCCAGCGGCACATGGTCCTCAACCGAGTGCCGGATCATGGCTCCAACCCACGCCGCCTGCGCCGTCGCCGGCCCTCCAACCCGCAGCCGCGGACTCACTGCCTTCAGCGCCCGCGCCGTGTTGTCGTACAGCTCGAAGTACGTCTTCTGTGCCGGCTTCCCGCCCCAGAAGCCGATATTCGGCTCGTTCCAAACCTCGAAATACCAACGGGACACCTCATTGATCCCATAGCGATGCACCAGATGCTGCGCAAACGCCGTAATCAACGCGTCCCACTTCGCATAGCTCGCCGGCGGAGAAATGATCGGGTGATACCAGAAGGCCTGGTAATCGAGATGCGCCGCCAGCGCCTTCGGCATAAAGCTGATCTCGACGTAGGGACGCACGCCATTGGCCAGCAGCGTGTCGTAAATATGATCGACGTAAGTCCAGTTATAAACAGCTTTTCCCTGCGCATCCTGGCTGTAAACCCCGTTCTCGTCGTCGAGAATCGCATGGAACCGGACGTACCTGAAATCCGTGACCCGCTTCACCGTCCGCAGATCCTTCTGATACTGGCTGCGCATCACCAGATGCGCCCGCCCCGAACCGAACATCTCTTCCCAGAAATGCGGAAACGGGGTCGCCGGCCCCTCGGCGTTGATAACAATATTTTCGTGGGGTAATTTTCCTGCCGAAGTCTGCTGAGCGCCCACCTGCCCGGCGCAGCATGCAAGAGCAATTGCAGCAAGGCATACAAGCCGAATGCGAATCATGACATCTCTCCAAAGCTATACCGACCGGTTCCTGTGGCTACCGGAGTTGTTCCTGCCCATTTTTCTGTTCGCCCGTAGAGATCGCCGGGCGCGAAACAGCAGAGCCTGAGGTGCTCCCGCGGGAGCACCCCCGGCAATCAGCTTCAGGGAGGCGTCTAGAAGCTGAAACGTGCTTCCAACTGCACCGTGCGGCTGCCCAGCGCTCCGCCAGCCACACCAAAGTCCGGATTCGGCGTGACCGTGCCATTCGGCGACACCGAGCCCAGGTTCATATCAATCGTACTGGCGTTGATGTTCGTTTTGTTAAATAGGTTGAATGCGTCAACTCGGAATGAGATATTGGCGCCTTCCCCCAGTACCGGCATATTCGGAAGCCCGAACGCCTTCGCCAGGCTGGCATCCAGGTCGTTGTATCCCGGTCCCTTCAGGCTGTTGCGCTCAATGCCCGGAACCGGCCCTGGTACCGTCGCCGGAAACGACGGTCCCAGCGTATATGTCGGCGCCGCGAAGTAGGTCGTCCCGTTCCCTTTGTAGTTCGGGTTGATTCCACCCAGCCCTTCAAAGGTTTTGTTCGACGTGCTCGTTCCCGCCCCGCCCAGATACTTCGCCGGCCGAATCGATCCATATCCGCTCCCCTGGAAATAGATGCCGTCCGTGTTGTACTGAGGATTCAGCGGGAAACCGCTGTCGAGGTTGAAAATTCCCGTCACCGTCCAGCCGCCGGC
>JAJZJJ010000672.1 GCA_021810175.1 Acidobacteriota bacterium
CCCCTGCCGATCCGGGGCGACTGGACCCAGCCTTGCCGTCGCCGCGCGGCCAATTGCCCGGGAACGGGTTGTCTCGCCGGCTTCCGGCTTGTGCGCCGTCGCTCCGGGGCTGGCTGAGAGCGCGCTCCCGAATGCGTTCGATGATCTCCCTTTCACCCAGAATGTTTCCCGGGAGTCTTCCTGCACGGCGGTTGGAAGGGTAAGGCACAGATTGCAGAGTACAACTTCCGCAGGGGAACCTGCAGGCTGCGCCAGGCCGGAGAGCATCTGCCGCGGAGGCGCAGCGGGATCTGGACATCTCTGGGCGTCGTCCCATCCGCGGAGGACGATATCTGGCGCCCCTGGGCGCTTACCGGCTGGGGTGGAATGACCGCGCCACCGGAGCGCTGCCCTCATCCATCATTGCCTTCCAACGCGGGCGATGCGATAGCGCAGCCCTCGGTCCGGCAGAGAAGTCGGCCTGGATCCAAACTCCTGGCGAGCTCCGAATTTGGACCGGAATTTGGAATAGGGCCGGAATCCGGGGTTGCCTTCAGCGGTTCAGCCCTTTAAGATAAGAGGGTCGTCGGGTGCAGGTGCATAGGCCAACCATTGGTCCGCGTCTCTGGCGTCTACCAGAAATTACGCCTCAGTGTGGTTTGGGACACAGACGTACGCCGAAACCGCTGAGAGGATCGTGCAGTGGATTGCCGAAGACAGAGCGGGCGCTCAAGCCGCGTCTGCTTGTATGGGAACCGGTTCTCAATAAGGGAGAGGCTTTGCGGAAACGATTTGTTGTTTATGTGACGCAGGGAGAGGATGGCGCGGTGGATCGCGTCGGAATCCCCATGCGCTACGTCTACATGTTTGTTGCGGCGGCGGTGGTAGGAGTGTTCTCCATTGCGGGGATGGCGGGATCCTACACGCGGATGCTGGTCAAAGCGGAGTCCGTCAACCGCATGCGCGATGAACTTGCGATGACCCGCCAGGACTATGCCGGGCTGGAGAAAAAGACCCATGAAAAAGAGGTGCAGGAGGCCAGTCTGGGCTCCCTGGCCTTTGAGGTCTCGGCGATCTACGGACTCACGACGGGAGAGCTGAATCGTATCCACGGGTACCACTCCCACCGGCCGGCGGCGCTGGAGGCGGCCAAGGCGCCCTTGAAGGACGATGCCAGCTTCAACGACGCCAGCTACTACAAGTCGCTGGATACCTTCTACGCCCTCAAGGCTACGGCCAGTGAGGGTCTCTCGCTCCAGCCATTCAACCAGAGTCTTGGAGTGCGCAGCGAGCTGAGCAGTTTTGCCTCCATGGAGGATGCAGCCGTGGGCTGGAACGTGCCGGACATGTGGCCGATCATGGGGCCCATCACCAGCGGCTTTGGAGAACGCGAAGATCCCATCCTGGGCAACGGCGAGGGCGAGTTTCACAAGGGCGTGGACATCGGCGGAGCCGATGGGATGCCGGTGCATGCGCCGGCCGATGGGCGGGTGACCAAGGCTTCCGTGGCTGAAGGCTACGGACGGGAGATCGAGATCGACCACGGCAACGGAATTGTCACACTCTATGGGCACCTGAGCGGTTACAACGTTGTGGTCGGCGAGTCGGTGGTCAAGGGTCAGGTCATCGGCTACGTGGGACACAGCGGCCGCGCGACGGGGTCGCATCTGCACTATGAAGTCATGGTGCGGGGGGTTCCGGTCAATCCGCACCACTACCTGCGCACCACCATGGCGCAACTCGGCGGCGCAGCGGCCCTGCGCTAGAGCGGAAAAGGCAAGCCGCACCAAAGCATCGAGTCCTGCGCAGCCAACCGCCGGCCACGCCTGGCGGATGCTGTAATAGCAACAAGAAATGCGCTGTGGATGGGATGGCTTCTTGCGTCGTTTTCAGGGTGGATGGCGATAGTTTTTTCTGTGTGGGAAGGTCTCCCAAAGAGGGCTTGCGGCGGCGTTTCATTTCACTTCGGCAGGCGAGCCTGTTGCGGACCGCGAGTCTTCGGGGCAGGCTGCAAACGCCGAGGCTACGGACAGCAGCCATACGGAAGAGGCTCTCACCGGGACGCTGCCGTTACGGCCAACTCAGGGCGCCGCGCCGCCGCCGGCGTTGCTCGGCGCCCACGGAACCATGGCTGCCAAAGGGATGCTTCTGTTGAAGAGCCTGGCAGCACAACCTCGGAGCCGCCCGCATTGCGGAACCGGCTCGGAGAGAGCGAAGGGAAGCACGATTGAACTGTCGGGTTTTTTATCACGATAAGTGCTTTGATGGCGCCTGCTCAGCGGCGCTGTTCACGCGCTTCCACCGCGAGTGTATCGGGACGGTGGAGAGGTTCGACTATCGCGGGCTGGTGCATCGTGCCGGGCTCCTCTTTGAGGAGAGCTGGTTTGATCCCCGCGGAGAAAATGCCATCGTGGACTTCAAGTACTCGTCCTCGCCCCTTCTGACCTGGTGGTTCGATCACCATCTGTCGGCATTCATGACGGTTAAGGATGAGGAGACGTTCCGGCGCGGGCAGGCGGATGGGTCAAGATCGATGCGTCAGTTCTTTGATCCAACCTATACCAGTTGCACCAGCCTGATTGCCCACGTCGCCGGCGGCCGCTTTGGGATGGACATCTCTCCGCTCCAGGAGCTGATCCACTGGGCTGATCTTATCGACGGAGCCAGGTATGAGAGCGCTGCCGCCGCGGTGGAGATGGCGGAGCCGGCGATGAAGCTCACCCTGGTGATCGAGAGCGCTCCCGATGAGGGGGGCGAGTCGATCTC
>JAJZJJ010000673.1 GCA_021810175.1 Acidobacteriota bacterium
GACGGTTCACTACGATCAGACGATTCCGGTGCAGGATTCGGTGACGCTGCCGGCGACGGCCGAGGACGGACAGGGCTTCCACACGGTGGAGGCCACGCTGCTGGGCAACGGACAGCCGCTGCGGACCTACCGGTCGGGCTTCTGGATGCGGGACTGGCAGTATCTGATGTCCGGGCCGAAGCTGGGAGTGGGCCCGGACTACTTCACACTGAACGGCAAGCCGCTGCCGGTGGTGGGCACGACATATATGTCCGGGGAAAACTCGCGCATGTACCTGATGCAGCCCAACGCGTATGTGTGGGAACACGATATGCAGCAGATTCACGACGCGGGTCTGAACATGATCCGCACGGGACTGTGGACGGCGTGGAAACCGGAGCTGCGGCCGAACGGGGAGATCAACGAGAAAGCAGAGCGGTCGATTGAGGCGTTCCTGATGTGCGCGCGGCAAAACGATCTGCCGGTGCAGTTCAATCTGTTTGCGTTTTACCCGGGCGAGTTTGGCGGAGTGAACGGGTATGTGGATCCGGTGGCGATTCGCGGGGAGATGCTGTATGCGGAGTCGCTGGTGAAGCGATTCCACGCGGTGCCGTTTTTGGCGTGGGACCTGATCAACGAGCCGAGCGCAAACAAGAATCTGTGGAAGACGCTGCCGGATTACGATCCGTACGAGCAGGCGGCGTGGCGGAAGTGGATCGCGGAGCGGTATCCGGACCGCGCGAAGCTGCTGCACGACTGGGCGGAGCCGTCGCTGGGCGTCGGACGGGCGCTGCAGTCGAATCCGACGACGACTCCGCCAGAGATTGCGGGGAATGATCCGCTGGGGCTGCCGCCGGCGGCGGCTTTTCTGCCGCACACGGTGCGGAGCGGGTTCAATCCGCTGAAGGATTATGACTACGCGCTGTTCACGCAGTGGCTGTTTTCAGGCTGGGTGCAGAAGATGGACGCGATGATCCGGGGCACGGGATCGCAGCAGCTGATCGCCGTGGGACAGGACGAGGGCGGGATCGCAGGGCGGGTGTCGCCGGCCTTCTATTCGCCGCATGTGGACTTCACGGCGGACCACACCTGGTGGGATTACGACGCGATTCTGTGGGCGTCGCTGGCGCCGAAGATGCCGGGCAAGCCGATGCTGATCCAGGAGACGGGCGAGCAGCGGCGGATGACGCTGGATGCGCAGCTGCGGTTCAGCGCGGAGACGGAGGCGCGGCAGCTGCAGCGGAAGATCGCCATTGCCTTTGCGCAGGGCGCGGGCGCGCTGGAGTGGGTGTGGAACGTGAACGCCAACATGGCGAACGACAACGAGATTCCCATTGGCGCGGTGCGTCCGGATGGGACGTGGAAGCCGGAGGCGCAGGTGCTGGCCGGGTATGCGGCGTTTGTGAACAAAAGCCCGCAGAGCTTTACGAAGATTGAGCCGCCGGCGGTGACGATGGTGACGTCGCAGACGCTGCTGTATTCGATCCTGGGCGGGCTGGCGCTGGATACGCAGAAGCACGCGCTTCGGGCGATGGCCTACTGGGATCACACGCCGCTGCGCATGATGCCGGAGAACCGTCTGGCGGAGCTGGGCGATCCGAAGCTGGTGTTTCTGCCATCGGCGCAGGGGTTGACCGACGCGGCGTGGAAGCAGCTGATGGCGTATGTGGCACAGGGTGGAACGCTGCTGGTGACGGGGCCGGTGAATCGCGACGAGCACTGGCAGCCGGTGGACCGGATGAAGCCGCTGGGGGTGAAGGCGACGGTGGTTCCGCTGGCGGTGCGCGGATCGGAGCTGACGCTGCCCAATGGGCGGCATTTCCAGCTCGGCTTTCCGGCGGACGTGCAGCAGAGCGCGACGTGGACGATGCGGTTCGCCAGCGGTAAGACGGTGGAGATTGTCCGACACGGCAAGGGGAAGATTTTGTGGACGGCCGATCCGGTGGAGTTTGCCGAGGGCTATCGCGCGGCGGCGGCGCTTTACCAGTGGGCGCTGGGGGAAGCCGGGGTGAAGGCGCCGTTCCGGCAGGTCACACCGCTGGCGCATGCGGTACTGGCGTATCCAACGGAGCTGACGGATGCGGAGCTGTACAGCTTCAGCAATGAATCGCTGGATCCGCAGACGGTGAACTTTGTGGACGCGCGAACCGGAGCGCATGTCCACTTCACGATGCCGGCGCAGGCGGGCGCGGCCCTGCTGCTGGGGCCGCAGGGCCAGGTGCTGTCGAGTTACGGCGGGGCGGCGGTGGAGGCAGCGAAGTAATTCTTCTCCGCTTTGGGGATTCCTGGCGCGCAGCCTGCGGCTCATCGATCATTGCAGGGCCGGGAGTTGGAAGCGAGCACCTTCAGCGCGGCAGCTCGTTGAACCCTCGCCCGCTCAGGATGATGGGAACGCATTTCTCTGCCCGCGCCACTCTGGTTTTGGCCTGCTTCGCGCCTGCCACGTGGAAGATGTGAGACTTTCTCCGCCCCGGCGTCAGCGCTTCGAACGCCGCCCGCACAGCCGCGTTCTCGTCCAGCCGGGCCTGTAGCTCCTCGGGCATCGGGTACTCCGCGGGCTTCTTCAGCTTCACCTTCTGCCCGGACTCCTCGATTGCGATGGCCTCGTACAGGTAGGCGGTCAGCGTCGGCCGCAGCTCCGTGATTGCGCGGGGTGAGGTGAACTGAATCCACCGCGCGGCCTGGGTGTGCTCTCCGATCTTTTTCAGCAGGTTCTTTGGGTCGCTCAGCAGCGCGCCTTTGAAGAACGACAGCGCACACGATTC
>JAJZJJ010000674.1 GCA_021810175.1 Acidobacteriota bacterium
CGCTCTGTGCGGCAAGCTCGTCCTTATCCTTGTCCTCACCCCGCAAGCCTGCCAGCAGCGCCTTGCATCCCAGCCCCGCCAGGTTCATGGCTACATTGGCCGCACCGCCTGCCCGCTCATAGTGCTGGGCGTGGCGCAACACCGGAACCGGCGCCTCGGGTGAGACTCTGTCCACCTCACCGAGAATGTACCGGTCGAGCATCAGATCGCCGACGACCAATACCGACAGCCGCCCAAAACCACCCTCGAGCAATCCTAGAACAGCATCCGTCTCCCGCAGCATCCTTGTCTCCACCCTGGACGTTTGTCCTTGGCTCCATCATCGCACCGACGGCTGAAACAGCGCGGCCCTCACCTCAGCCATCACCTCGTCGACAGTGATCGACATCAGGCATTTTTTCTCCTTTTCGATGCAGGTCTCCAGACCGCACCCCCAGCACTCCACCCGGTGGTAGATCACGCGATGCTGAGAGCCGAACGGAAACCACTGGCGGGGGATATTGCGCGCGGAGAAGACCGCCACCACCGGGGTACCCACGGCGGCAGCCAGGTGCATGGGACCGCTGTCATGCCCCACAAACAGCCTGGCCTGGGCGATGGCCGCCGCGCTCTGGCGCGGCGTCAGTCGGCCACAGAGGTCCAGCACCGGCCCTCCGCCATTATCACTCCACCCCTGGGCGGCAAGGCGGCTAGCCTCGCTCTCCTCCGCAGCTCCGATCAACAACAAGCCGCGCCGCGGAAGCTCTGCCGCTGTCCGCCCCAGCAGCGCCTTCCAGTTTTCCAAGCCCCAATCCTTGGCCTGCACCTTGGTGCCAACGCTCACAGCAATCCTCTCGCCCTGCCACTCGCCGGCTTCCAGAAGTTCGGCCACAAACTGCTTCTCGGCTGCGCTGAGCCGGAGATCCCAACTCCTGGGATCGCGCAACCGTCCCGGGTCTGCGATATCGGCGGCTGCGGCGAGTTCGCCGATGCAGCGCGCCAGCCTGCCGGCCTCCGGCTCCAGGTTCCCGTTGCCCATGGCGCGATCCTTGCCGCCGGTCGCGGCGCCATAAAAGTTTTTCTGCATCCCCTCTGTGATCGGAATACCGATGAGCCGGCGCACACCACAAAGACGAAAGAAGATCTCATCCCGCCGCGCCACCTTGACGCCGCGGGCAGCGGCAAGATAGACCAGCGCCTCCGGCCTCCAACGCGCGATGGTCCACCACAGGCTCAGCAACTCGAGCAGACTCCGGGTCCCTACCGTGTAACGCATGTAGCCATGCACCAGCCCGGAACCCTGCAACACCTCCGCTGCCGCAGGCGCTTTGGCGTTCACGGGAAAGTTGGTCAGCATCCTGCGCTCCGCATCGGGAAAAGCCCGCGCGGCGAGATGAAGCGCGGGCAAAGCCACCACCATATCGCCCAGGCTGCCCAGCCGGTAGATCAACAACCTCCGTGTCGTCTTCGCCATTCTCTTCAGTGTCGCATCGCCGTCCGATTATGACCAAGCCTTGCGGACCGGCCCGGACAGATCCTCCGCGACCGGGCGTCCGGGGCTTCGACCTGAACCCCGGAAGCTTGATACGAGACGCGCCGAAGCAGCGAGCCGAGCACGGTCGATGGTGAAACGGCAAACAGGGGTTCGCAAGGGATTGAGCGGTCTCGGTGGAAGCCTGGAGTTCAACAACCTCCAGGAAGAGCCGGTTTCCCTGAGCTCCCTTGCCTGACGAGCGTTCCGCCATCTCCCTGCCGGGACAGATCCGCCTCTCGGCATCGAGGCAGGGCCTACCGCTTGTGACGCGCCTCCGTTATCCTTGCAATCACCACGCCATGTTGGATGCCTCCCACATCGCCGCGCTGCAAGACCAGTTCACAGCCCACGGTCACGACCCTTCTCTGCCCGCCGCTTCGGCTTCCAGCAGCTTTGACCAGCTTGTTCTGGACCAGCACCAAGCCAACTTTGACCTGTGGCACTGTGAAGATCAAGCCCGCGATCCCCTCGCCTCCGACCATAGCATCGTCCTGGTCAAACATCGGATCGATCGCCTCAACCAGAACCGGAACGATTTGGCCGAGCAGATCGATATGGCTCTGCTGGCCCTGGCGGACCAGAACGGCGCCGCGCCGCTCCACTCCGAGTCCCCCGGACTGATCATCGACCGGCTCTCCATCCTGGCGCTCAAGATCTACCACACCCGCGAGCAGTTGGACCGCTCCACCCCGGAACACCGGATGCGCAACCAATCCCGGCTGGTGGTGTTAAATGAACAGCGAACCGATCTCGCAGCCTGCCTGGACAATCTATGGGCGGATGTACTCTCCGGCCGCCGCCGATTCAAGCTATACCGTCAACTGAAGATGTACAACGACCCAACCCTCAACCCAGTGCTCTATACCCGCTCCCCGAACTGACCTGTTCCCGTCCAATCCCTTATCCGTTACACTCTGATTTGACCACCGTCATCCAACCCTCGTATAAAGCCATTGCATACTGAATCCTTCGATCCCTCAGCTCACTGTTTCCCCGAGAACAACATGGCAACCAAGCAGGCATCTGTAACCTCAGACACCAGCGCCGCGAACTCCCCTAAAGCTTCGCGGGGCTCGCGAACCCTGGCCGGCAATGCGCAGCGCACTGTTGATCCCGCCCGCAAATCCACTCTCGCTCTTTACGAGAGCGCGCTCAAGCTGATGCAGACCGGAAAGTATGAGAAGGCTCACGACGCCTTCAGCCGGATGCTGGACTCGGCGCCGCAGGATC
>JAJZJJ010000675.1 GCA_021810175.1 Acidobacteriota bacterium
AAGCTACCGCGGGGTTTACTGCGTGCAGGATGTGAGGGTGTACCAGGGAGCGTGGAGGAAGCCGGGGTAGAGGCCGAGGCAGACGTAGTCTCCGACCTGAACCTGGTTGTAGGTGCGTGGGGAGACGTCCACGTTGCTGACGCTGGTCATGGGTCCCCAGGGCGCGAGGCTGAGATAGTAGCTAGTGCTGCGGCCGTGGGACACATGCATGTCGAGGACCTGGGCCTGAAAGGGTTGGGGAATGGAGTGATCGGGTACGGTGTCGGCAGTGTGAATGACTCCGACGCTGTAGAGTCCGCCGATGACGAGGATTCCGATGATGGCGCCGAGGCGGTTGACGCTGTTGAGCGCGGGCTGGAGCATTGCGGCGACGAAGGCGATGAAGATGACGGCGATCCAGATGAGGATCTGGTTGGAGTGGATGATGTGGGTTGAGTCGCCTGCGCTGAAAGCGAACAAGAGGCCGAAGGCGGGGATCACGATGACAGGGACGAGCTCTGCGCGCGGGTCAGCTTTTTGTTTGAAGAACCCGTAGAGCAACGGGAAGCGATGGAGCATGCCGACGCCGACGAGCGGGAGCAGCCAGAGCACGACGACGGATGGAAGGAAGAGCGAGGGCGTCTGGCGAAAGGCAAGAAAGGAAGCGATGACGGCCAGAGCGCTGAGGGCGTACATGACGAGTTTTGCGTTTCCGAGGAGGGCGGATGGATCGGCCTGGCCGGAGGAGATGGTCTGTTCGTTGCTCAGCTCTCTGGTGATCTGGTCTGCGTCGCGCTGGTCGAGGTTCGTGACAGACTGGAGCCATTGGCTGACTCCGTCCTGATTGGTGATGGATGAGGGGATGGTAAAGGTTCCTCGATTGTCTTTGAGATAGACGCGGGTATAACTGCCGTTTTTAGCGCGGATGGTGCGAATGCCTTCGATTTGATCGCGGTCGACGGAGCGAGTGCGCAGCGCGGAGCGGTAATCCATGTGATCGCCGGTCAGGATGAGGCGGGTGCGGATTGCGTAGGAGGCAAGGTAGAGAGCCACCAGTGCGAAGATCAGGAAGATTGCATCAACAGGATTATGCTCTGTGAGATTGGAACCGGACTTTAGCAGGAAGAATCCGGAGACACCAAGGTATACGAAGGACATGACGAGGTAGAGCAGCATTCTTCCGGTTGTGAGCTGGTAGGTCTGCGATTGGTTGTCGTTATAGCTGAATTGGTCCATGCGGTTTCTCCCCGGCGGAAGTTATACCACGCGGGGAAAATGGGGGCTAGAGAAATATGGGCCGCAAGGCGCATGCGAGCATGGCTTCCCCGGAGGGAAGCCATTTTTCCTGATCTGTAACTGATGAAATTATGTAATGCGGATTTATGAGGTGGCGCCGAGTCCGATGAGATTGGCGGCGAGGATGATGATGAGCATGCCGAGCCAGAGCCAGCGGACGGGGCGTTTGCCTGCTCCGCGCCACTCGCCGAGGGAAAGGCCGACGATGCCGCCGAAGAGGACGTAGAGGCTCATGTGGAGCATCCAGTTGATGAAGAAGAGGCGGGAGGGGACGTTGGCCTGTCCCCATGCGTAGAAGAAGAACTGGAAGTACCACATGATGCCGCCGGCAGCGGCGAGTGCTGCGTTGATGAGGAGGATGCGGCGCGGCTGCGAGAGGTCGCGGGCGATGGAGATGTTTTTGACGAAGCCGAGGCGGGAGAAGCAGTAGGCGAAGTTCACGAGTGCTCCGCCGCCCATGATGATGACGTAGCTGGGCAGTGCATCGTAGAGCGGATTGATGCCGAGCAGGTGAGCCTGGGCGGCCATGGGGCGTGCGGCATCGATGGCGAAAGACATTCCGGAAGAAAAGATGCCGCAGAGGATGGCGAGGATGAGTCCCTTGCGGAGGTTGAACTCTTCGGCGGCGACGCCTTGTGCGCGTTCCTTCTGGTGGCCGGCATAGGTGACGACGGCGATGCCGACGAGGGCGGTGAAGATACCGGCCATGGTCCAGGCCCCGCTGCGGCTGGCGAGGATGGCGAGCAACTGGCCGTGCACGAGTGGCGGAACGAGGGTGCCGACGACGAGGGTGACGCCGATGGCAACTCCGATGCCGAGCGACATGCCGAGATAGCGCATGGTGAGGCCGTAGTTGACGTTGCCGATGCCCCACATGCAGCCGAAAAGGAAGACGGTAAAGAGGACCGAGGCGGGGATGCTGGAATAGAAGGCTCCGAAGTGCGGGAGCAGCATGAGGCTGACGCTGATGGGCAGGATGACCCAGGAGAATATGCCGGCGACGGCCCAGGTGGTTTCCCACGACCACTTTTTGACTTTCTCAATGGGGGCATAGAACGAGGCGGCACACGCCGCGCCGATCATGTGCCAGCCGATTCCGGCAACGATCGAAGGCATTCGAGTCTCCCGCTAGCAGATAGTGTCGTTTCAGGACACCGGAGGTTTGTTCCAAAGAGGGTATCAGTTCTGTATAGGAACTGGCGAGGCTGGGGAGTGGATTTTGGACGGGTGCGGTGAAAGCGGGGTGGAGTGAGGTGAAATCTGGCGCAGCCCTTAAGAAATTTGATGGGCTGCAGGGATTTCGTCACGACCGCAGACCGATGCGAGGCGGCGAATGAGGACATAGAGTCTAGAACTGGTCTCATAAATAGCGTAGCGGCTTCGACGAAAAGCATGAGCCCCGCTTCGATGGCGGGTCTCATACGAGGCCTCACCAGGCGCGGAGGGTTTATGAGACCAGTTCTAGAC
>JAJZJJ010000011.1 GCA_021810175.1 Acidobacteriota bacterium
ACAACCACACCCAGCTCACCCGCAAAACCACGACCAAAAACGACGGCACCTTCCAGGTCCTCAACCTGCCCATCGGCCGATACACGGTGAAGGTCGATCACTCCGGGTTTCAGACCGCGAACTACCCGGCCATCTCGGTGCGGGAAGCCTTGGCCACCACACTTCCCGTCACGCTCAAGGTCGGCAGCAGCGCCACCACTGTCCAGGTCAGCGCCAATCCCCTCCTCGACAACACTGACACGACCAACGGCTACACCCTCGACAAGGCCGAAATCCAGTCCGCGCCTCTCGCCACCGGCAGCTTCACCCAGCTTGCCATTCTCGCTCCCGGAACCAGCGCGAATTTCATCGCTGGCATCGGCACCAACCAGGGCCTCGGCAACCAGAACATCTGGGCCAACGGTCAGCGCGCTACGGACAACACCTACACCGTCAACGGCGTCAGCGTCGTCAATCTCTTCAACGGCATGAGCGCCAGCCAGCTTGCCTCCCAGCGGTACAACTTCAACATCGGTGAAGGCACCAGCTTCGGCGGCCAGTCCCAGGACAGCACTTCCGTCTACGGTTCCAACGGCAACGGCCTCGCGTCACCGCCTCCAGAGTTCATGCAGGAAGTTCAGGTCACCACCTCCATGTACGGAGCCGACCAGGGCGGCACCAGCGGCGCTCAGGTCTCCGTCAATACCAGCACCGGTTCCAACAAGTTCCACGGCCAGCTTTACGGCCACTATGGAACCAACGCGACCAATGCCATCCCCTTCTTCTATAAGCAGGACGTAGCTCTCGGCTCGCTCGACCCAAGCTACCTCAATCCCTCCCTGCACAAGTGGATTGCCGGTGGCACCGTCGGCGGACCCATCGTCAAAAACAAGCTCTTCTTCTTCCTCGGCTACCAGCACCTCTATACTTCTGACCAGTTCGGCGCGCTCTCGCGCATGCAGGTGCCCTTCAATCTCACCAACGACCGCAGTCTCTCCGGTATCGAGAACGCTCTCTGTTCCTACTTCGCGGCCTCCAACGGCAACACCAACTGCTCCACCAACGGCGCACAGAGTCTTCCGCAGAGTGGGTGGAACCAGTCGGCGATTGACATCCTTCAGGCCAAGCTCCCCAACGGCCAGTATCTGATTCCCTCCGCGCAGGGCTCCGGCTTTGGCGGCGCGGCTCAGGCCAACCTCGCCAAGGGCAATCCTGACGTCTCCCAGGTCGGCACCTCGCTCTTCCGCGGCGACCAGGCCACCGTCTCGCTCGATTACGATGCCACCACCAACGATCACCTCTCGGCCAAGTACTACTATCAGCACACGCCGGCCGTCAGCCCGTTTTCCGTCAGCGGCGTCCTCGGATTCCCCGGTCTTGAAGACAGCGGCGCGCAGGTCGCGTCTCTCAGCAACTCCATCGACATCGGAAATAGCATCAACTGGGTGCAGACCATCGGCTTCTCCCGTCAGAAGGTCTACAGCACCTACGGATCCTCGCTGAGCGCATCCAGCGTCGGCATCTCGGTTCCCGGCGGCAATTACTTCCCGGGTCTCAGCCTCAGCGACTTCGCCCAGAGAAACTCCAATGCCATCGGCCTCAGCGTGGGCCCCGCATCGGACTTTGTGAACGACGGCTACTTCCAGAACCGCTTCTCACCGTCCTCTACGGCCATCTTTTCCGTGGGCAAACACAACATCAGCGTCGGATTCAACTTCGACTACACCCAGCTCAACATCCGCAACAACCGCACCGGTCACGCGCAGTTGTCCACGTCCAACTTCGCCAGCTTCCTGCAGGGCAATGTCCGCAGCGGTACGGTTCTGGAAGGCTATTCCAACCGCCACTATCGCAACGATGATGCCGGCGCCTTCGTGCAGGACAAGTGGCAGGCGCTCCCCAACCTCGCCGTCACCGCCGGTATCCGTTACGACTTCAACGGGCCCTTCCGCGAAGCCAACGGCCTCATGTTCAACTTTGATCCCAGCCGCTACCAGTCCAGCCCCGCGGCCATCACCAACTCCGGCTTTATTGTCGCCGGTAACAACAAGCAGTACGGAACGCCAGGCGTCAGTGACTCCACCCTCAAAGGCCGCCAGTGGGGCATCGCTCCGCGTCTCGGAATCGCCTGGTCGCCCAAGCGCTTCCACAATAAGGTCGTGTGGCGCGCCGGTGCCGGCATCTACTACAACCGCGGCGAATACTTCCAGTACCTCTCGCCGCCGGCTGGCAATGGTATCAGCGGTCCTTTCGGCGTCACTCAGGAAGCTCCCTTCGCGGCCTTCACCAACGTGAATGGCAACCTGAGCAAGCCTTTCACCAGCATCACCCCGCCCACCACTCCGGCCAACATCGCCTCTCAGTTGCCCACGCTCGATCAGCAGGAAAGCGAGTGCAACGGCCTCGACATCTACAACGGAACCACGCTCTCCGGGTTCGCTTGCGAGGCCATCCCCCAGATCATCGGCAACTACAACATCAACAACGTGCTTCCTTACTCTGAGAACTGGACCCTCGACTTACAGTGGCAGCCTCGCAATAACCTGATGATCGACATTGCCTATGTCGGCAATCGCGGCAAGCACGAGATTGTTCCGCTGCCCTTCAACGAACCCGGAATTGCAACCCCCAATCATCCCATCAACGGCCAGATCTACTCCTACGGCGTAGAAACCATCAGCCCCAATCTCGATGGCAATGGCAATCCCTACATCGATAAATACGAGCCCTACGACACCTACAGCGGCGGCAACGTCGACCTGCGCGTGCCGTTTACCGGCTATGATCCCAACTCGACGTCATTCACCTCCGCGGCCATCTCTTCTTACGACGCCCTCCAGGCCCATATCACGAAGAGAATGTCCCATGGGCTGCAGTTCGGCCTCTCGTATACTTGGTCCCATACCCTCGACGAGCAGAGTGACATCGGTCTCTTCTTCACCGGCGACAATCCGAAGAATCTGCGTAGTTCCTACGCAAGCGCGGACTTCGACCGGCCAAACGTAACCACCGCCAACTTCGTCTACGACATCCCCAGTCTCATCAGGAGTGACAGAAACTGGTTCCACTTCGTCACCAACGGATGGGCGCTGGAAGGCATCACCGTCTTCCAGAGCGGTATGCCCTACAGCATTTACGACTACTCTGGATCCGTCGGAAACGAATACTTCGGTGGCAATATCTCTCTCATGAACCCGATTCTCCCGCTGCGCAAGGGCGTCAGCCCCCGCGAAGCGGAAACCGGCCACACTGGCGCCTTCGCACAGGTCGATCCTGCACGGGCCGCGCTCAATGCGTATGACTTCCAGGTTCCGCTCTTGAATCCCGGTCAGAACGGCGTGCCGCCTTGCGATACCACCTCCGATGGTGGCAACGCGGGTCCCGGCGGCGGTCCCCTCTGCGACGTCTACGAGACGGGCTTTGTCGGCGGCCAGCGCAACATCTTCCGGGAGGCATTCCAGTCCCGCGCTGACGTCACCATCCAGAAGACCTTCCTCATTCGCCATCGCTACGGCCTCAACTATCAGTTCGAGGTCTTCAACCTCACCAACACCCCCAGCTTTGACGTGCCGAGCAACAACGTCTCGCTCAGCCCCACCTTCCTCGAGCTCTCGGCCCCGTCCAACGTCAATAACTACCCGTATGCCAACGGCACACAGGTTCAGCCGTCGTACAGCACATCCGTCCAGGTTCCCAGCGGGTCCAACACGCCCGGAAACGCAACCTGTCAGGGCTCCAGCCAGGCTTGTGCTTACGAGCTCTACACCGTTCCCACTAACACCAGTACGCCGCTGGGTTATGTCACCAACACCATCGGCAGCAACCGCATCATCGAGATGGCCATGCACCTCACCTTCTAGAGCGAATTTGCTGTAGGTCTATATCGAAGCGAAAAGACCCTGCGCGGCTTTTCCGTCAAGAAAAGCCGCACCTGCGAAAACTCGGCAGGATATAGCAACAGTAAATCCGCTCTGGCAACCATCCTGATATGCTCAATGCCTCGCGGAGCCGGTCTTCCGGCTCCGCTTCTTCTTTGTCGCTGGTCATCCAGCCCCCTTATAGACGCACGCCCGTCGCCTGCGTCTAATAGGAATCAACCGGCCCCATATCCCTCACCGGGCCTCGCATGGAAGGAAAGTTTCGTATGACTCCGCAGGAAGCTCAGATGTTGCAGCAGCTCGTCGACCAGGTCGCTAAAACCCCGCTCAATGAAAAAGATCCCGATGCCGAGGCTCTCCTCAAAGACGGTCTCGCCCGCGACCCCGACGCCATTTACAAGCTGGCTCAGATCGTCATCGTTCAGGACATCTCGCTCCATCAGGCGCAGGCCCGCATCCAGCAGCTCACCGCGCAGGTGCAGCAGCAGCCCGCGCCTCCGCCGCCGGCCCGTACCAGCAGCTTCCTCGGCAATCTCCTCCACCGCAATGACCCCGCGCCCTCGCAGCAGCCCTATGGCGGAACACCACAGTACCAGCCCGTCTCGGCGCCTCCGCCTCCGCCGCAATATGCCGCGCAGCCCCAACCGCAATATGCGCCTCAGCCGAGTGCCGGTGGCAGCTTTCTGCGTTCCGCCGCCACCACGGCCGCCGGCGTCGCGGCCGGAGCTCTCGCCTTCCAGGGCATCGAATCCATCTTCCATGGCGGTTTCGGCGGCGGCTACGGATTCGGCGGTTTCGGCTCGCCCATGGGTTTCGGCGGCATGCCCGTCGAGGAAACCGTCATCAATAACAACTACATCAACGACCCCTCCCAGACCCCGTCTGACTTCACCAGTCAGGATCCCGGCAATCAGGATTTCGGCAACCAGGATCTCAGTGGCCAGGACTTCGCCAATCAGGACTTCGGCAATCAGGACCTCCAGCAGAGCCCCTTTGACGCCACCGGCTTCGACTCCGGCAACGACCCAGGCTTCGACTCCTCAAACTTCGACGACGGCAGCTCCTTCGACGGTGGAGGCTTCGATTCCGGCAACGATTTCATCTAGGCCCTGTCAACAGGACCTGACCCGCGCGTGCCTTTCCTGATTTCACAAATCTCGCGCCGAAAATGATCTTTTCATCACTTCCCTGGGGGTTTTACAATTCCGTCTATGGCAAACGCCTTTCGTTTTCGCCGCATCCTTCCGCTGGTCGTGCTGCTTCTGCTTCCGACCGGCCTCATGGCGAACTGGTGGCACGGCAGCAGCCATCCCCGCGGCCGCAAGTACAAACCACCACCGCCCACGGCTAAGATCACCGTCACCGTCATGAGCGAGCAGTTTCACAAGCCCGTCAACGACGCACACGTCATCTTCCACAGCACCCGCGACAACCGCCCCGATGGCTTCATGGAAATGACCACCGACCGTCAGGGCAAGGCCGTGATCACCGTCATCCCCGTCGGCGACACCCTCGTCTTGCAGGTCATCGGAAATGACTACCAGACCTTCGGCCAGGTCTACAAGATCGATAAGCGCACAAAAAGCATCACCGTCATGCTGCTGCCGCCGCAGGCCCAGTTCTCTGACTACCGCAACGCGCCCACCGGCCAGATCGGCGACGGCGGAAAGGGAACTACCAAGCCGCAGCAGAACAACAACGGTTCTTCCCAGAAGAAGCACTAGCTTCTCTCGTTCCACCCGAAAGCCTCCGGTCCGCCGGAGGCTTTTCTCTTTTCCTCCCCATCCTCGAAAATCTCCACTCATCCCTTCGGCTTACAATCAGACTCATGGAACCCTTGGTCATCGCCGGGCGGGCATTCCAGTCCCGCCTCATCGTCGGCACCGGTAAATACAAGGACGGCCCGGAAACGCAGCGCGCCATCGAAGCCTCTGGCGCCGAAATGGTCACCGTTGCCGTCCGTCGCGTCAACCTCGACCGCTCAAAGGAATCGCTGCTCGACTTCATCGATCCCCAGCGCTACTTCCTGCTTCCCAACACCGCCGGCTGCTACACCGCCGAGGACGCCATCCGCGCCGCGCGTCTCGGCCGCGAAGTCGGCCTCTCTGACTGGGTCAAAATCGAAGTCATCGGCGACCAGGCCACGCTCTACCCCGATGTCCAGGCCACTCTTGAGGCTACCCGCACATTGGTGAAGGAAGGCTTTACAGTTCTCCCGTATACCTCTGATGATGTTGTATTTGCGAAACGCCTCATCGATGCCGGGGCCTCCGCCGTCATGCCCCTCGCCGCACCCATCGGCTCCGGACTCGGCATCCAGAATCGCGCCACCCTCGCCATCCTCCGCGAAATGATCACCGAGGTCCCCCTCGTCGTCGACGCCGGCGTAGGTACCGCCTCTGACGCCGCCCTGGCCATGGAAATGGGCGCCGACGGCGTCCTCATGAACACCGCCATCGCCGCCGCCGCTAACCCCGTCCTCATGGCCGAAGCCATGCAGCATGCCGTCCTCGCCGGACGCGAAGCCTACATCGCAGGGCGCATGCCGCGCAAACTCTACGCTACCGCCAGCTCGCCGCTCGAAGGGATCTCCCGATAGCGGCGCGCTGCTTCGGTGATTTATGCGCGTCTTCGGCATCGATTGCGGCTCTGAAACGACCGGCTACGGCGTGGTTGAAACTCTCCACTCCTCCGGCCGCGCCGGCCACTCCCACGATCTCGCCTCCATCGCCTTCGGCGGCATCTCCCCGCCCAAAAAACTCGCGCTCCCCGCGCGCCTCGCCTTCGTCCACTCGCGCCTTGAAACCCTCCTCGCCGAGCACCAGCCCGATATCGTCGCCGTCGAAGAGGTCTTCTACTCCGTCAACGCCAAATCTGCCCTCAAGCTCGGCCACGTCCGCGGCATCGCCCTGCTTGCCATCGCCAACGCCGGCCTGCCCCTCGCCGAATACGCCCCGCTCACCATCAAATCCACCGTCACCGGCTACGGACTCGCCCAGAAGGAGCAGGTTCAGTTCATGGTCGCCCGCCTTCTCAATCTTCCCGAACCGCCCCAGCCCGCCGACGCCGCCGACGCTCTCGCCATCGCCATTTGCCACATTCGCCACGCGCAAACCCTCGCCGCGCAGTTGCCCGCGCGCCCCGCTGCACCGAAATGACGGCAAAGTAACGCAACCAACCGCCACCGTCGCGCGTTTCTATATGTAGAGGCACACCAGCAAGGAGGGAGTCGCCATGCAGCACAATACCCATTGCCATTCGTTCCGCTTTTCCATTCGCGGATTTTCTATGGTGGTCGCTGCACTGGGCCTGCTTCTCCTGCCCGCGCTGCCGCTGCGCGCACAAACCAGCACATCGTCTTACGACCAGTCGCAGGCCATTCCGCCCGCGCCGCCGCCCGACGCCGCCGTCACCCAGCGCAACCTGCGCCTCAGCGACGTTCACGGCGACGTCAAGGTCTATAGCGGCGACCTGCTCGCCTTTCCGCAGGCCTTCGTCAATATGCCGCTGGTCCAGGGCATGCGCATCGTCGCCGGCGATTCGGGCCGCGCGGAAATCCAGTTTGCCGATGGCAGCGTCGCTCGCATCGCCCCCAACAGCTCGCTGCTCATCGCCCGCCTCGGCAGCACCAACGACGGCATCCTCAACAGCCGCCTCGAAGCCCTCACCGGCCTCACCTATTACGAGTTCAACGGCGAAGTCGGCAATCAGTACACCCTCAGCGTCGGACCGGAAACCATCGTCCCCTCCGGCAACGCTGTCATCCGCGTCGACATGGACAACACCCCCTATCAGGTCGCGGATATGGAGGGCGGTCTCCAGATTCTCCGCGGCAACAATCTCATCGTCTCCCTCCAGTCCGGCCAGAGCGTCTCCTTCGATCCCTCCGACCCTCAGATGTACCAGCTCAGCGATTCCATCCCGCCCAACTCCTGGGATCAGTGGAACTCCAACCGCGATGCCGACCTCGCCCAGCTCGCCTCCAACGCCAATCAGTCCTCTTCCAGCACCAATTCCGCCTGGAACGAGCTCAACTATTACGGTGACTGGTACAACGTTCCCGGCTACGGCGAGGGCTGGGCGCCCGCCGGCGTCGGTCAGAACTGGGACCCCTACGGCTACGGCTGGTGGGGTTACTATCCTTGGGGCTACACCTGGATCTCCGGCTATCCCTGGGGCTGGTGGCCCTATCACTGCGGCTATTGGAACTGGTTCAGCGGCAACGGCTGGATGTGGTTCCCCGGCGGCTGCGGATGGGGCGGCTTCGGCGGCGGCTGGTATCCCATGGCATACATCCAGTCCGCTCCGCCGCATTACCGCAGGCTCATTCGCCCGGCTCGCACCGCTCACGGACCCGGGCGCCGCGTCCCGCGCCTCTATCCGGTCGACCGCGGCAATCAGTTCTCCCGGGGCTTCCGCTCCTTTGGCGGAGCTAAGCCCTCGCCCCGCACCTTCAACATCGACGGCCAGAACCTCACGCCCGTACAGGCAGCCCTGCCCACCCTCCAGTTCGCGCCCGTTGGCGGAGGTGGCTACACCTCCACCGCCGCAGCCGCGCATCCCGGCGGAGCACCCAACCGCGTCGGCGGAAGCGTACCCGTCCTCCGCGCTCCTTACCGCGTCGGTGCTGGCAGTCCCAACTCTGGCGGAAACCGCCCCAGCGGCGGCTCTCGCTTCGGCTCCAGCCCGCGCCACGCCCCGTTCTTCCGTCCCGGCAACAGCGGCCAGCGTCCGAACTCCGCTCCCCGCAACGGCCCGGTCTTCCACCCGGCTCCACGGCCAAATTCCGGCCCGCGTCCCACCCCGAATCGTGGACCTGTCTTCCGCCCCGCTCCTCGACCCGCGCCCATGCCGCATCCCACCTTCCACCCGATGCCGCACCCGTCCGCTCCGCATCCCACCGGCCGTCCACACTAATCTGCCGGGCAACTTCCAACTGCCCATCCCGGAAACACCGCGGGTGCCCACACTTTCTTGCCGAATTTTTTGGAAAGAAAGTGTGGGCCGTATCAGCCAAAGACCGACCCACTCCGCGCTGTTGATGCATCACTCAGTTCTCCCCGCTTGATGCAGCCACCTTGCCGGGAATTACCCCCTAATTCGCTACCATAGAAATAGGGAACAAATCGCCACGGGGCAGGCCGCAGGAGCCTGCCCCGATCCGTTTTCCGCACTATAACGCCGCCCGCAACCTTACGAAAAAGTCGTAGAACTATACGATTCCAATCGTGTAAACCGTAGAAAATCGTAGCATTACCCGGCGCTGTAAAGTATATGATCCAAAGGAGTTACAAGCCTAACGCCCCAGTAACATCATGATTCCATGGGACTTAACGGACACTGCTCAACAGCTGAAAATCGCAGGGTAGGAAAGCGCTGGGAGCGAACAACTGGGGACTGACAACTGTGGACTGAATACGGGCTACACCAGCGTCATTGGTCCGTCGCCGTTCCGCTCCGAGGCCTTGAACAGGTACTTGATCGCAGACTTGTAAATCAGCACCCGCCCGTTGTTCCGCACCTTGATGCAGTTTCGGTCGTACCACTCGATCACGCCCTCGATCTGCCCACCGTCTTCCAGCACAAACACCATTTGTGTCTGGGACTGAATCTGCTTTTGGAAATAGAACGCTTCGGCATGCGAGGTATCGTGAGCCGCCGCCGCACCTTGGGTCAGTTCGCGCCGCGTCAGAATCCCCCGGAAGCCCCTGCGCTGAGTGTCTCGATACGCGGCGGCATTGTCTGGCAGCACCGGGCGAATCAGTTTGCGCTGGCTTGCAAAGACCGCGTCAATCTCTTCTACCTTGCTTTGGGCGTCTTCGCCGCGCACTTCTGGCATCGAATCGCGCCCCTTCCCGGCCTTTGCCGAGATCGGGATAGGCGACATGCGTGGAGTCTTGGGCATACTCAGCTTCTCAAAGGATGTTGCCGTTAGGATGCGGCAGCCCTGTCCGGGGCTGCATTCATGCTTTGGAGGACTGCTCGTATCCTATCGCGACTCTTGGCTTTCCCGGCAAAAAGCCGCGCTGCTGAGTATGAGAAAAGTAACGTGTGCGTGCCCTCAGGGAAACGCGCACTCTCCGGCGCACCGCTGTACACATCCGGCAGCATCAACCCGCCTTCTACCCCCGCGCCGCACCCTCCAGCTCGGTGGCAAACGCATCCAGCGACACGTTGCGGAGCAGATTGCGCCGCATGCCCGACTCCACCGCCTGCAAACCCCGCGCCGCGCGCTCCAGCCATTCGAGCGTCACCTGCCCGGCCATCACGTCCAGCTCGCGCTCCAGGTCAATGTTACGAATCAGCCCGCTCGCACCCGAAACCACCATTAGCAGGTCTTCCAGCAGCGAACGCATCGCCTTGATCAGCGCCACCGTCTTCT
This sequence comes from Acidobacteriota bacterium, assembly GCA_021810175.1. The sequence goes on from JAJZJJ010000011.1 coordinate 10,240, forward strand.
GCTGGCCCTCCGCGCCCGCCCGGTACGTCTCCGTCATCCGGAACAGCGCGCTGTGATCCGCCGCCTGCAACGCGTTCCGCAGCAGCACCAGCGCATCCGTTCGGGCCGAGAGATAGCCCGGCAGGTCAAATCCCAGCGCGCGCCCCACGGCGCCCTCGGCCAGCCGCGCCACCAGCGCCCGCTCCTTCGGCTTCAGGTCGTTCCGGCGCGAGGCCAGCAGCGGCTCAATCTCTTCTGTCGGAATCGCCCCCAGCCGCACCAGGCTCGTCCGTGACCGGATCGTTGGCAGCAGCTCGCCCGGATTCTCCGCCGTCAGCACGATCAGCGCATACGGCGGCGGCTCCTCCAGCACCTTCAGCAGCGAGTTCGCCGCCTCCTTCATGAACGATGCGCTGGTGAACACAAACACTGACCGCCGCGCCTCCGCCGGCGTCCGCTGCACCTCCCGGATCATCGTCCGCACCTGTCCCATCTTGATCAGCAGCTGGGGCGGATCGGGCGGAATCACCAGTACGCTCGGGTGCGTCTGGACCAGGATTCGCGTCTCCTTCTTGTCGACCTCGCGCAGCTCCTCGTGCGCTGCAATCGCCTCGGCCACGCGGGCATCCAGGTCGAGCGCCTGCCCGATGCGCTCGCAGTTCGCGCACCGCCCGCAGAAGTCAGGCAGCCCGTCTGTCTGCGGCTGCTCCAGGCAGTTCACCGCCTGGGCCAGCATTACCGCCAGTGTGTATTTGCCCGCTCCGCGCGGCCCCGCCAGCAGCAGCGAATGAGGCAGACGTCCCGCCGCAATCGCTTCGCGCAGGTGACGCACCGCCGTCTCATTGCCGATGAAGTCGCTGAAGCCCACGCGTACAGGGTAGCAAACGCGGAGCCTACCTCAGTTCCGGGATCATCCGGATCTCAGGCTTCGGCCGCAGTGTGATCTTGGGCTGCAACCCAATCGTCTGCCCCGGAACCAGCCGCAGCCGCCACTTCTGCGCCAGCGTTGCCAGCACCAGCACGCCCTCCATCCACGCAAACCCCTCGCCGATGCACTGTCTGCCGCCCGCTCCAAAAGGGAAGTAGACGAACTTCGACCGTCCTGCTTTCGCCTCCGGCGTAAACCGCTCCGGGCGGAACTTGAGCGGCTCCGGCCAGAACTCGGCGTTCCGTTGGATCATGTACTGGCTGAAGAACACATAACTCCCCGCCGGCAGCAGATAGGGCCCCAGCTCGATATCTTCTGTCGCCTGCCGCCCCATCGCCCACGCCGGCGGATACAGTCGCATCGACTCCGCCAGCACCATCTCCGTGTAACGAAGCTGAGGCAGATCCTCAATCGTCGGTGTGCGGCCCGCCAGCACGCGATCGAGTTCCTCGTGCATCCGCGCCTCCGCCTCCGGATTCTGCGCCAGCAGGTACCACGTCCACGTCAGCGCCGTCGCCACGGTTTCGTAGCCGGCCAGAAAGATCGTCAGCACCTCGTCGCGCACCTGCTCATCCGTCATGCCGGAGCGGTCATCCTCATCGTCCCGCGAGCGCAGTAGCATCGAAAGCAGATCCCCGCGATCCACTCCATCCGCCCGGTGCTCGGCAATGATCCGGTTCACCACCGCGTCCAGCCGCTTCCGCGCCCGGCGAAAGCGCATCAGCCCAGGAATCGGCCAGTGGAGATAGGCTTCCGCACGGGGCAGCGCCACCAGGAAGTGATAGAGGCCCATGATCGCATTGACCTCATCGTTGATCTGCCTCACGTCCGCGGTGACGTCCGTGTTCAGCAGCGTCCGCGCCACAATTTGCAGCGCCACCCGCATCATCTCGGCCAGCGCGCCTATCTCCTTGCCGGACTGCCACTCCTCGCGCATCGCCAGCGCGCGTTCCACCATCACCGCCCCGTAGGCTTGTATGCGTTGCCGATGAAACGCCGGTGCCACGATTCGCCGTTGCCGCCTGTGAAACTCGCCGTCGCTGGTGATCAACCCATTTCCCAGCAGGATCTTCATCCGCTGCTGCGTCCGCTCTTTAATGAACTTGTCTGCCTGGGTGATCAGGATCTCCCGGACAAACTCCGGCTCCTGCACCACGAAGACATCACTCGTCGCGATGCGGTAATGTGCCATCGAACCGAATCTCCGCTGCAGGTACTCAAACAGCTTGATCGGATCGCTGGGGTTGAAGAACTTCCGCGTGATATAGAAGGGCAGATTGAGCTTCAGCCCCGGCGGCAGGCGGTATTTGCCGCGGGGAACAATGGGGAACTCTTTTCGAGTTTGTATCGTGGTGGCCATGCGATAACTTCCTGAGGCACAGCCCGGGGAATCATGCCCGATGCGCAAGCCTTGCTTCTACTATGCTTACGATGCGCTCGTGGATTCTCTCAATCTCCTCATCGCTCTCGATTGCGACCACACGCAAAGGTTCCCGGCGCGCAATTTCACAATATTGATCGAAAACCCGGCGGTAAAAACTCTCATCCTCGCTCTCGAATCGTCCCTCGTCCTTCGCAGACTGCGTCACGGCGCGATGATTGCGACGCCGCGCTCGCTCCAGGGAGCGTCGGAAGTCAGGCAGCAGCAGCAGCGTCAGATCAGGATCCAGCCCGCCGCACATCACTTCGTGCAGTTGCCGCACAATCTCCGATCCGAGCTGGCGTCCACCCCCTTGATAGGCCTCGGTGGAATCCGTATAGCGGTCGCAAAGCACAATTTGTCCCGCATCGAGTGCGGGGCGGATGACTTCGGCGATGGACTGGGCACGGTCTGAGAACATCAGCCCAAGTTCGGCCATCGGCGACAGGGCTTCCGTGCGCGAGTCCAGCAGCAGGGCGCGGATTCGGTCGCCGATCCGGGTGCCGCCCGGCTGGCGTGTCACGAGGAACGGCTCGCCGCGCGCCTCGAGCCATTGCGCAAGCTTGCGAAGTTGCGTCGACTTGCCCGATCCGTCCAGCCCTTCAAAGGTAAGGAAAAAACCCTGTGGCATGGCCGGAGTGTAACAAAGCCGGAGCCGGCGCGCAGTTTGCCGCTACCCTGCGATCTTCACGAGTTGCTCGGCCTGCAGCCTTGGCCCAAGGATGGAAACCTTCGGCACCTCGCCCCGCGCCATGGCGATTTCATCACACCGGTACAGGCGTGGGCAGTTCTGGCAGTCCTTGAAGATCTTGTCCGGCAGAGCCGCGCGATCTTCAACCGTCCGGAACCCATAGCGGTAGAAGAAATCCGGAATGCGCGTAAACAGGCAGATGCAGCCCACGCCATGCTGATCCGCTTCATTCATCAGCGAGAACAACACCTTGCCGCCCACCCCCCGGCTCTTCGCTTCCGGCTTCACCACAATCGACCGCACTTCGGCCAGATGCGGCCCATACAGGTGCAGTGCGCCGCAGCCGAGAAATACTCCTGCGTCGCTCTCGGCGACGGTGAAATCCCGCACGTTTTCGCAAATCTCCGCGTACGTGCGCCCCAGCAGCGTGCCATCTGGTGACAGGCTGTTCACCAGCTCATAGATGTTCGTTGCGTCCTGAAGGCGGGCCTTACGAATCTGCATGGCTCACCTCGCTTGCCGCATTCAGGCCCAGATCGGCGCGGCCCCGCACCTCGATCAGTTCGTTGACACGTTCCTGCAGGCCATCGAGCGACGCGCGTACCTGTGCTCGCGCTGTTCCACCCAGCACGTCGTGGCAGTCCAGTGTGGCTTCCAGGGTCACGGCTGCAAAAAAGTCTTCGTCAAATTCAGCCCCGAACTGCCGCAGCTCTTCGAGGGAAAGATCCCCCAGCTCGCAGCCCTTTTCCAGGCAGTACCGTACCGCATTTCCAATCTTTTCATGGGCGGTCCGGAAGGGAACTCCCTTGTGCACCAGGTAAGTGGCTGCGGCCATCGCATTCATAAATCCCGTCTTACAGGCCTCCTGCATGCGCTCCGTGCGGAAACGCAACGCATGGGTGAACTTCGCCAGCAGGTGCAGCATCTGGTGTATCGCAATCGTGGCTTGGAACAGCGGTTCCTGGGTTTCCTGCAGGTCCTTGTTATAAGCCAGCGGCAATCCCTTCAGTTGCAGCGTCACAGCCTGCGCCGCGCCGTTGATGCGCCCCACCTTACCGCGTACCAGCTCGGTCAGGTCCGGATTCTTCTTCTGAGGCATCGCGCTCGATCCTGTCGAAAATGCCTCCGGCAGTTCGACAAAGCCGAATTCCGCCGTTGCAAACAGCGTGATCTCTTCCGCAAAGCGGCTCGCATGTAGCGCGATGATCGTGAGTGTCTGCAGAAACTCCACGACGAAGTCACGATCGCTCGTAGCGTCCATGCTGTTCGGCGTAGGTCCGGCAAAACCCAGCGCCTGGGCCGCAATGCTGCGATCCAGCGCCAGCGTCGCGCCCGCTACCGCGCCCGAGCCAAGCGGGCAGTAATTCGCCCGGCGGATGCAGTCTTCCAGCCGCGAAACATCGCGCAGCAGCATCTCCGCGTAAGCCGTCAGCCAGTGTGCAATCAGCACGGGTTCGGCGCGCTGCAGATGCGTATACGCTGGCATGACCGCCTCCCCGGCAGCCCTCGCCTTATTCAGAAGTATTTCGGCCCACGTCCCCAGATAGCTTTGCAACATCTGCCCACGCGACCGCACATACAGCCGCAGATCGGTGGCAATCTGCTCATTACGGCTTCGGCCGGTATGCAGTTTCAGGCCAAGATCCTGAACTGTGGCAACCAGTTGCAACTCCACAAAGTGGTGAATGTCTTCCGCTTGCTGGTTCGAGGCGACCCACGCCGGTCCGGAATTGTCCGCGGCATGAAAGCGGCTCGCAATCAGGTCCAGCGCATTATGCAGAGCCTCACGCTCGTCCGGCGTTAGTACGCCGGCGGCTTCCAGCGCCAACGCGTGGGCCTTGCTGGCGGCCACTTCTTCCGGCAGCAACTGCCAGTCGAAGGGCAGGGAACGCTGCCATTGATCGAACAACGGGTCGAGTGGCTCGCGAAAGCGGCCGGACCACATCTTCACTTGAGCGCCTCTTTCCTTGCATCGAGCCGGTGCTGCGATGCTGCCTCTTTTCCTTTGCCGGCCAGTCCTCCAAGCAGCATCAGCATCAGCGCCTTCTGCGCGTGCATACGGTTTTCCGCTTGGTCGAAGACCACCGATTGCGGCCCGTCCAGCACCGCATCCGTCACCTCTGCATTGCGATGTGCTGGCAGGCAGTGCATGAACACGGCGTGAGGAGCAGCATGCGCCATGAGTTCCTCATTCACCTGGTAAGGCTTGAAAATAGGAGCCCGCTTGGTCGCCTCGTGCTCAAAGCCCATGCTGGTGCAGATGTCTGTATACACGGCATCCGTATCCGTTACGGCGGCTACCGGATCGTTGATCACCGAAATGTTCGAGCCGGTAATATTCCCGATCGATCGCGCCAGGGCCACCAGTTCGGCCTTGGGTGCATAGTTGCGAGGCGTGGCTACGGTGACGTGCATCCCCACCTGCGCTGCCGTGAGCATCAGTGAGTGGCAAACGTTGTTCCCATCGCCCACATACGTAAAGTGCATGCCCTTCAGCGAACCGAAGCGCTCCTGCAGCGTCATGAAATCGGCAAGCGCCTGGCACGGATGCTCCAGATCGCTCAGCGCATTGATCACTGGGATCGATGCGTATTGCGCCATGTCCGTGATGGTGTCGTGCGCATAAGTGCGCAGCACCAGCACCGAGGCCCAGCGCTCCAGATTATGCGCCATGTCGTACAGCGACTCACGCTCGCCGAGCGGCGACTGCGTCTGATCCACAAAGATGGCCGAGCCGCCGAGCGTGTTGATCGCCGTTTCAAAGGTCAGCCGCGTGCGCAGCGAGGCCTTCTCAAAAAACATCACAAGCTGCTTGGCATCGAGCGCCCAGCGAAAATCGCCGGGATGAGCCTTGACCGTATGCGCAAGGTCCAGAACCGCTGCGATTTCAC
>JAJZJJ010000676.1 GCA_021810175.1 Acidobacteriota bacterium
TTGAAGTAGTTGAAGAGCGGCTGCGGCCGGTCAGAGAGGCAGGCCAGAGGCACGTCGGTGCCCATGGAGCCGACAGGCTCGGCGCCGGTGGCGGCCATGGGGGCGAGCAAGATGCGCAGATCCTCTTCGCTGAAGCCGAAGGCGCGCTGGCGGCGCTGGAGGGTTTCGTGATTGGCGGCAATGACGCGGGCGGGCTCGGGCAGCATTTCAAGCGTGACCTGCTGCTTCTGGGGCCAATCGCCGTAAGGCTGGCGGCCGGCTAACTGCTTTTTGATCTCGGCGTCGGCGATGATGCGCTTCTGGACCGTATCGACGAGGAACATGCGGCCGGGCTGCAGGCGGCCTTTCTTGCGGATGTCCTCGGCGGGGACATCGAGCACGCCGGCTTCGGAGGCAAGGACCACGATATCGTCCCTGGTGACGATGTAGCGGCCGGGGCGCAGGCCATTGCGGTCGAGGGTGGCGCCGATGACGCGGCCGTCGGTGAAGGCGATGGCCGCGGGGCCGTCCCAGGGCTCCATGAGCGAGGCGTGGTACTCGTAAAAGGCGCGCTTGTCCTCGTCCATATCGGGGTTGCCGGCCCAGGCCTCGGGGATGAGCATGGCCATGACGTGGGGCAGGGAACGGCCGGACTGTAAGAGGAATTCGAGGGCGTTGTCGAGCGAGGCGGAGTCGCTGCCGCCGGGGACGACGACGGGATAGAGCTTGTCGATGTCGCCGCCGTGGAGCTGGTTCTTCATGACGGACTGGCGGGCGTTCATCCAACTGATGTTGCCGCGGATGGTGTTGATTTCGCCGTTGTGCGCGACGTAGCGGTAGGGGTGCGCGAGCTTCCAGCTTGGAAAGGTGTTGGTGGAAAAGCGCTGGTGAATGAGGCAGAGGGCGCTGGTGACGAGCGGATTGGCCAGCTCGAAGTAGAACTTCTCGATCTGCGGGGCCAGCATCAGGCCCTTGTAGATGATGGTGCGGCAGGAGAACGAGGGGACGTAAAAGCTCTCCTTGTCCTCGATGTCAGAGGCGGCGATCTCGTTCTCGGTGCGGCGGCGGATCTTGTAGAGCAGGCGCTCGAAGGTGTCCTCGTCCATGCCCTCGGGGCGGCCGACAAAAAGCTGCTCGATGTAAGGTTGCGAGTTACGGGCTTCGCGGCCGATGGCGTCGCCATTGACGGGCGTGTCGCGCCAGCCGAGGACGGTGGCGCCTTCTTCCTGGCTGATGCGCTCGAAGACGCCTTCGCAGCGCAGGCGGCTGTGTTTCTCAACGGGCAGGAAGCACATGGCCACGCCGTAGGCTCCGGCTTCGGGCAGGGCAATGCCCAGCTCGCCGCATTCGCGCGCAAAGAAGGCATGGGGGATCTGGATGAGGATGCCGGCGCCGTCGCCGGTCTCCGGGTCGCAGCCCGCAGCGCCGCGGTGGGTGAGGTTGATGAGGACCTCGAGGCCTTTGCGGATGATTTCGTGGCTCTTTTCGCCACGAATGCTGGCGACCAGCCCCATGCCGCAGGCATCATGCTCATTCTGGGGATGATAGAGACCCTGCGGTTGCGGAGCGCCGAGGCGACTATTCGATGACTGCATGGCGGCCTTTCCCTTGGAGGTTTTCCGTAGTCAAGTGCGAAGTCCGTCCCCAAGGACACGAACGCGGTGGGATTCCACGTGGGGAAATCACCTTAGTGCAACTCCAGAGGCTTGCCTGGGCAGCCCTAGCCGCGCGCGGGACTAGACTGAATCTTTAATATATCGAAAATTTAACTTCTTTGCTCGGTTCTATGGACTGTGGGCCGGCGCGGCGGGGTGGCAGCCGGGCGCAGGGCACGCCCTATGTGGAGCGTTTTGTGCCTTATACTGACGATCGGAGACAGCTTACGAAAGACACGATTCTTGTAACCGGTGGCGCGGGATTTATCGGCTCGAACTTCGTGCTGAACTGGATGAAGGCCGTCGGTTCGCCCGTCGTCAATGTCGACTTGCTGACCTATGCAGGCAATGCGGCCAACCTGGCGTCCCTGAACGGCGAGGGACGTCACGAACTGGTACGGTGCGACATCTGCGATGCGGAGACGGTGGGGCAGTTGCTGCACAAGCATCAGCCGCGCGCGATGGTTCACTTTGCGGCGGAAAGTCATGTGGACCGGTCCATTGCTTCGCCCGGGGAGTTCATCCGGACCAACGTGCACGGGACCTTCGTGCTGCTGGATCAGGCGAAGCGGTACTGGTTGGAGCTGAGCGCGGCAGACCGGGAGGTGTTCCGGTTTCTGCATGTTTCGACCGACGAAGTCTACGGCACGCTGGGAGCGGACGATCCGGCCTTCAGCGAGACGACGGCCTATGCGCCCAACAGCCCTTATGCGGCGTCGAAGGCGGCTTCAGACCACCTGGTGCGGGCCTACCATCACACATTCGGCCTACCGGTGCTGACCACCAACTGCTCGAACAACTATGGGCCGTATCAATTTCCCGAAAAGCTGATTCCGCTGATGATCCTGAACGCGCTGGAGGGCAAGCCGCTGCCCGTCTATGGGGACGGGAAGAATGTGCGCGACTGGTTGTTCGTGGAAGATCACTGCTCGGCGATCCGGACGGTTCTGGAGCGGGGACGGGTTGGGGAGACGTACAACATTGGCGGCAACAGCGAGCGGGCAAATATCGACGTGGTGACGACGATCTGCGACTTGGTGGACGAGATGCGCCCGCGGAACGGCGGCGGAGCGCGCAGAGGTCTGATTACCTAC
>JAJZJJ010000677.1 GCA_021810175.1 Acidobacteriota bacterium
ATCTGAAAGAAAAATCGCGTCCTTCAGCGTCGGCTTTGGAACCATCGCGCTCGCCGTAAAATGCGTCGCCGACCCGTGATGCAGATAGGCCACTGCTGCCAGCGCCAGGAGAGCCACAATCGGCAGCCAACTCCCAAACGACGCCACGTTGTTCAGCCACTTGCCCGCCACCGTGCTGCGAATATTCACCAGCGTAATCACTGCCAGCCACGCCAGCGCGAACACGGAAAAATAAGCGGGATCCTCATCCAGCTTCGCGCCTCTGGCTCCCATCACGGGCAGCACCGAGGCCGCGCTGAAGTACAGCACCGACGGAAAGAACGGCAGATTCGCCATGAAGTACGTCCATCCCGCCACAAATCCCGCGCCGTCGCCAAAAGCCTCGCGCGTCCACACATACAGGCCGCCCTCCTGCGGAAAACGGCTCGACAGCTCCATCACGCTGAAGGCCAGCGGCACAAAAAAGCAGCACAGCGCTGTCACCCACACCGCCAGTGTCCCCGGACCAGCGGCTGCCGCCGTTGCAATCCAGCGCAGGCTCAGCGCCGTCACGATGTAAAAGAACGTCAGGTCGCGAAAGCCCAGTACCCGCTTCAGCCCGTGACTGTCTTTCCCGCGCCCTGCGCCCTCCAGCTCACCGGTCATGCGACTCGTCGCCCAGCACCGCCATCGCCGCATTTCTTCCGTTGATCCCGATCACGCTCCCGCCTGGATGCGTACACGCCCCGCACAGGTACACCCCGGGCATCGGCGTCCGCGCTGCCAGCCGTTTGCCCCACATGTACGCCGGCAGACACTCGCCCTGGAAAATATGCCCGCCCGTCAGCCCCACTTTTTCTTCAATGTCCGGGGGCCCCATCACCTGCGCATCGATCACCGCCGTCTCGATGTTCGAGCAGAAGCGAGCCAGGGATTTCACCGCCAGCGCCCGCACCTCTTCGCGCCGCGTCTCCCACGTTCCATTTGTAAACGTGTAAGGCACATATTGCGCGAACACGCTCATGGTGTGCGTTCCCGGCGGGCACACGCTCCTATCATGCACGCTCTGGAAATACAGCTCGCACCACAGATGCTCCGGCAACTCGCCGCGCTTTGCCGCTGCAAATCCCGCTTTCCATTCATCCTTGGTCAGCGGCGCGTTGATCTGCCCGTAGTGGTGCGGCATGTCGAGTCCCGGCCGCGCCGCAAAGTCCGGCAGCTCCCGCAGATGCACATTCAGCTTCACTGTGCATCCTTCAATCGGAACTCCCTCCGCCTGCGCGCGCCACTTCGCATCCGCCGCATCGCCCAGCATCATGAGTGTTCTTTTGGGGTCCGCATTCGATATCACCACGCCAGCATGGATCCGCTCGCCACCCTCCAGCACCACGCCTTCGCCCGGTACAATCTGCGCCACCGGAACCCCCGCGGCCACCACCGCACCGGCCTCGCGCGCCGCATCGCAGAAGTAGAACGACACCATCCCCATGCCGCCTTCCACGTAGCCCCACATGCCCGGCATTCCGCCCAGCCGCCCCGACGCGTGATGAAACCGGATCGACGCCGTGCCCGCATCAAACGGACTCGCGTTCGTTCCAATCACGCCCTGCCCCAGGTACGCGCACTGCAGCCGCTCGTCCTCGAGATATCGCGTCACAAACTCCGCCATCGACCATTCAAACAGCAGCCCGCGAGCTTCATCGTCGTTGCCCAGCCGATGCTCTATCTGCTCCCGCGACGGCGCATCCCCAATCCACAAATCCCGCTCGCCCGCCGGGCGCAGCGCTTCGCGTGTCCGGGTAATCACCGCATTCATCGCCCTCCATCCAGCCACATCGCCGGGCGAAAACCGCCTCACCTCCGCCTCGCACGCCGAGTCATCATCCCAAAGCTGAATGCTCCCTCCGTCCAGAAACGGTACAAACAGCCCGTTCACCGCGGGAGTCCACTTGTATCCCCGCGCCGGCAGCCCCAGTTCCTCCACCACCAGCGGATGCAGCAGACCCGCGAGGTACGCGCACGGCGACATCTTCACCCCCGGAAACGGCTCCTCAATCGTGCACGCGCCGCCCACACGCGCACGCGCCTCCAGCACCAGAACGGATTTCCCCGCCCGCGCCAGGTAAGTCGCGCACGCCAGCCCGTTATGCCCCGCGCCCACCACGATCGCATCCCAGCGCCGCGCAGCCAGCGCCCTCACCGGCTCCGGCAAGCCCACCTCGCCCAGCACTTCCGCCGTCTTTGACTTCATCCCCGTGCCCATCACAAAGCTCCTGTCATCTCAGCGTCATCCGCCAGCAGACGCCCTCGCAGGCTTTCCGACCACTTTACGCTGAATTTCCCAGCTCCCACCCCCAAAATTGCGCCTTTTATAACAGCGATTCGTTATCCTGTTACGAAGGAGACTCACCCGCATGATGCCGATGACCGTCCGCCGCACCCTCCGGCGCTGGAACCGCCTCTACCGTGAGACGCGGCTCGTCGCCCTGGCCCTGCGCGAGAAGGACCATCCCGTCTTCGCCCACGTCGTCGTCACCCGCCGATGCAATCTGGACTGCGCCTACTGCAGCGAGTACGACACCCACTCCAAGCCCGTGCCCATCGAGGATCTCCTCCGCCGCATCGATAAGCTCGCCGCCCTCGGCACCACCACCATCACCATCACCGGCGGCGAAACCCTCCTGCACCCCGAACTGGAAAAAGTGATCGCGCGCATTCGCAGCTACAAGATGATCTGCGTCATG
>JAJZJJ010000678.1 GCA_021810175.1 Acidobacteriota bacterium
GATCGTGCGCCGCCAGCAGCGCCTGGCGAGCATTGTCCACGTCGGCAAAGACCTTTTCCTCATGCTTCGCGTAGCCCTTCACCGTCGCCACCAGGTTCGGAATCAGATCCGCGCGCCGCTGCAGCTGCGCCTGCACGTTGGCCCACTGCGCCTGCACCGCTTCCTGCTTCGCCACCATCTGCTTCTGCGCGCTCACAAAGCTGCCGAACACCAGCAGCGCTGAAAGCACCACCACCGACAGCACACCAACCGCAATCCACAACCCCCGACGCATCATCTTGCTTGTTCTCCCGATCCTCTTCCGAAATTTCCTCTGGCCCTGACCTGCATCACTTTTTCTGCCGCATCTTTTCAGCAGCCTCCGCGCGAACTACCAACTCCCGCCCGCGCCGCCGCCGCCCGTGCTTCCGCCGCCAAATCCGCCAAATCCACTGCCGCTGTCGTTGCCGCCACCGCCTCCGCCGCCCCCAAAGCCACCGCCGCCCCAGCCGCCGCCTCCGCCCCAGCCGCCAAAGAACATGCCCAGCAAAAAGCCCAGCAGCCCCGACCCGCCGGCCCACAACAGAAAGATCACAATCAGCACGGCAAAAATTATCCCGCCGATCAGCCGGCCGGCCGTCATCTGCGGCTGCTCGTGGATCGATCTCCCCCAGTGCGTCAGCGGCTTCAGCTTCACTCCGGCATTCTGCGCGATGATCTGCGAAATCTCGTCCACCGCCATCGTCAGCGCGCCGTCGAAATCGTTGGCCCGCAGCATGGGAACCATCTGCCGTCCGATGTATCCCACCTTCCCGTCCGGTAAAATCCCTTCCAGCCCGTATCCCGTCTCGATAAACCGCTTCCGGTCCTGAACCGCGATCAGGATAATGACTCCGCGATCCGTCTTCTTCGATCCCACGCCCCAGGCATCTTCCAGATCGACCGCATACCGCTCGATCGATTCGCCCTCCAGCGAGTTGATCGTGACCACGGCAATCTGCGCGTGCGCCTCGTGGTCCACCTCGCCGCACAGCCGATCCAGCCGCTGTTTCGCCGGAGCCGACATCACGTGCGCGAAGTCGCTGACGTAATCCGTCGGTCTGGGCAGATCTTTCACCGCCTGCGCCATCGCCGGCGCCGCCGCGCACACCAGCACCGCCAGCCATATCGCGGCTTTTACTCTGTATCGGGACATTGCCTGTATTGTAGTCTGGCCGCTGCCGTGAGCAATACGTCGCTTACAGCAGCTTTTCCATCGTGAGCGCGTCGATGCGATCGAGATAATAGCCCGGAATCCGCCCCGTCCGCACAAACCCGTGCCGCGCGTAGAACGCCTGCGCCCCCTCGTTGTCCACCGCCACTTCCAGCTTCAGCGACACCGCACCAGCCGCCTTCAGCCGCCCTTCAATGGCTTCCATCAGCATTCCGCCCACACCGCGCCGTCGCGCCGTGTCGCGCACATCCAGAGTGATCAGCCGCCCCAGCGGCTTGCCGCGCCGCATCTCCACCCCGGCCACCGCAAATCCCGCAATGGCGCCGTCGTCTTCCACCACCAGCCCAAAATTTCCCGGGTAGCGCAGAAAATAGCGCAGCTCCGCCTTGGACCAGGCGATCCCCGGCACAAAACAGGCCTGGTCCAGTGCGTAGAGCGACTGAAAATCCCCAGGCCTTGCTTCGCGGATTGTCATGGCGGGACGGTCTAGTTCTCGCTCCGGCTCATCTCGGAAGCGCTCGCCGTTTCCGTCTCCGGCTGAACCGCCAGACCGCTGAAATCCGATACCGCGATCAGCCGCCCCCCGGCGGACGTCACCTGCTGTAGCGGCCATCCCGGATTCCACCACTTCCACGTCATGTTCGCCGGATCGATGGCAAAAACCACCGTGCTTTCGCTGGAGGTCAGCAGCATCCGCCCCATGTCTCCATCCCAGGTGAGGCTGTTCACCGCCACCACCGGCAGCCGGCTCAGCTTCTTCCAGTGTGCCCCCTGATCGGACGTCACAAAGACGCCTTCGCGCCCGCCCACCCACAGCGTTCCCTGCGGCGTCACCGCCAGGCTGTAGATCGCTGTCAGTCCGGAGGGATACACCACCGGCTCCCAGGTCTTTCCCCGGTCGTGCGACACCACCAGTCCATCGCGCCGCGCCACATAGACCGTCGCACCATGCGTCGCCATGGCCACCGTGCCGTTCGTCCCGTAGAAGCTCGGATACTGCTCTCCGCCCAGCACCGGGCCTTCCCAGCTGATCCCATCGTTCGTGCTGCGGAACACTCCCTGGTAGGTCGCCGCATACCAGGTTCCGTCGGATTCAGCCAGCCCGGTCACGCGTCCTTCCAGCCGCGACGGACCGCGCCGCCAGTCCACGCGCCTTTCCACAGCGCGGGCTCCGCGAGGCACCGGCCGCCCATCCCGCATCGCCGCCTCATCCGCGGCGATCAGATCCGACGGCTTCCACTCGCTTCCCGTCCACCGGAAAATCCCATTGCTGGTCCCGGCCAGCAGAGTTCCCGACGGGCCCTGCCCCAGCTTGAATACATCCAGCCCGTGCAGCCCTTCGCTCCGCTGGGTCCAGGTGTGGCCGTAATTCGTGGACAAAAACACCCCGCCGAACGTCTTGTCGTTGAGCACTCCGGCATACATCGTTCCCGGTGTCTTCTTATCGGTCAGCAGCGCCGCCACCTGCCGCTGCGAAAATCCGGTGTTCGAGAAGTGGAAGGTCTTTCCGCCATCGTTGCTCGCCAGCAC
>JAJZJJ010000679.1 GCA_021810175.1 Acidobacteriota bacterium
CGAGTGCAGGCTGCGGAGGGTGGACTCGAGGGCATCGAGGCACGGAGCGGTGGTCTTGATGATGAGGAGGACTTCGGAGGCTTCTTCCATCTGGCCCTGCCACCGGTAGATGGATTTGATTTGCGGTATGAGATTGACGCAGGCGGCAAGGTGCTGCTCGACAAGGGCGCTGGCGATGCGTTCGGCTTCGTCGAGGCTGCCTGCGGTGGAGAGTACGATGCGTGCGTCGTTCATGGGAGACCTCATCGATTTAAGATGGCAGTTGGCATCTGACTGGCTGTACCTATTCTGGCAGGACTGATTTTCGCGGAGGGGCGATGGCGACTGAGATCAAGTTTGGGACTTCTGGCTGGCGGGCGATTGTGGCGGACGAATTTACGTTCGCGAATATTCGGCGGGCCGTGACGGGCATTGCCAAGTATGTGGCCGAGCAGGGCGGCGAGCCGAAGGTGCTGGTGGGGCGTGATCCGCGATTCCTGGGCGAGATGTTTGTGGCCGAGGCGGCGAAGCTGCTGGCCGAGCATGGGGTGAAGCCACTGGTGATACCCGAGGCGGCGCCGACGCCGGCGATTGCGTATGCGGTGCGTCAGCACAAGGCGAGCGGGGCGATCAACTTTACGGCATCGCATAATCCTCCGGAGTACAACGGGATCAAGTTTTCAACGCCGGATGGCGCTCCGGCGCTGCCGGAAGTGACGCACAAGATTGAGGCGGAGATCAAGGCGCTGGGTGAAATGATCCCTGCGGCGGGGTCGTCGAAGGAAAAGTTTGAAGAAGTGGATGTGAAGCCTGCGTATTTGAAGCGTGTGGCGGAACTGGTGGACCTGGCGGCGATCCAGAAGGCCGGGCTGACGGTGGTGTTTGATCCGTTCTGGGGTGCAGGGCGCGGATACAGCAGCGATGTGCTGCGCGAGCACGGCGTGAAGGTGGAGACGGTGCATGATTACCGCGATGTGCTATTTGGCGGGCACGCTCCAGAGCCGGACGATGAGCTGCTGGAAGCGTGCAAGCACAAGATGAAGGAAACGGGCGCGGCGATCGGCATTGCGACGGACGGCGACGCGGACCGGTTCGGGATTGTGGATGGGGATGGGAAGTTTATCCAGCCGAATTACATTATTGCGCTGCTGTTCGATTACCTGGTGGAGACGCGCGGATGGCGGAACGGCGTGGCGAAGTCCGTGGCGACGACGAACCTGGTGAATGCGCTGGCGGAGCACTACAAGATTGAGCTGCATGAGACCCCGGTGGGGTTCAAGTACATTGGAGAGCTGATCAATAAGGACGCGATTGCAATTGGCGGCGAAGAGAGTGCGGGGTTGACGATTCGCGGGCATGTTCCGGAGAAGGATGGCGTGCTGGCAGGGCTGCTGGCGGCCGAGATGGTGGCGGTGAGAGGCAAGAGCCTGGGCGATCAGTTGAAGGGACTGTTTGCGAAGGTGGGCAGCTACTATCCGATGCGGGAGAACTTCCGGCTGACGCCGGAGGTGAAGGCTGCGTTCGTGGAGAAGATCAAGCATGATCCGGCGGAGATTGGCGGGCTGAAGGTGACGGGCGTGGTGCGCACGGACGGGTTGAAGCTGCTGCTGGATGATGGGTCGTGGGTATGCTACCGGCTGAGCGGCACGGAGCCGGTGGTGCGCGTGTACACGGAGTCGCGCAAGGAAAGCGAGTTGCAGCCGCTGAGCGACGCGGCGAAGGCGTGGGTAATGGCTTAGATACCCCGCGGGAATAATTGAGATTTGGCGGTTTTCCCGGAGGGGGGAAAGCGGCATCCTTAAATCTAGTGCGTCTTAAGTCGATCAGGTGGATACGCAGGCATCAGGCTTTGTGGCTGGCTCTGGAAGAACGAGTTACGAGGCTGCGACAGATCTGCGGACACCAGACACGAGTACGCTTTGGGCCATCTGTGCGAAAGGCGCGGGCGGCTGTTGAGGATGCCTTGGAAAGCAAGTCCAAAACCGAATTGGCGGCGAGAGCTGTTGGCTGGGCGTACCGGGTGCGCCGGCGCGCGGCTACGGGCGCGGCGGCTGTGCTGGCGCTGCTGCTTGGCTACTACGTGGTGGCCGGGCAGAATGGGCTGCATGCGTACGAAGTGAAGCGGAACGAAAACCAGAAACTGCAGCAGCAGATTGATGCGATCCGGCAACAGAATGCACAGATCCAACAGAAGATTCATGCGCTCAAGAACGATCCCGATACGATTGAGCGCGAGGCCCGGGAACGGCTGCACTATGCTCGTCCAGATGAGGTGATTGTGACGATTCCGCGGGCGAAGAAGAGTGGGAGTAAGTAGGACGGATTGCGATTTAGATTGCTGAGTTTTGATGGGACGCCACGAACTTTGAAGGTTCGTGGCGTTTTGGTTTTTTGGTCGGCACTTTGGCCGGTCAGGAAATCGCAGGTTTCCCTCGGCTGCGCTCGGGACAGGCTCTCCGCTGCATTGGCTCGCCTTTCGGCGAGCCAACTTCGGTCGGAATGACAAATTCTTTTTGTGGAGAGTTTCTTCTCTTAGTCTAGCGTTGGGCGACGGCGTCGAGGAGGTCGAAGAATTCGGGGAAGGAGATGGCGGCGGATTCGGCTCCTCGGATGAGGGTTTCTCCTTCGGCGCGGAGGGCTGCGACGGAGAAGGCCATGGCGATGCGGTGGTCGCCGCCGGAGTCGATTTCTGCCCCGTGGAGGGTCTGGCCGCCGGGGACGTCGAGGCCGTCCTCGAA
>JAJZJJ010000680.1 GCA_021810175.1 Acidobacteriota bacterium
AACCATGGCAGGGATAAATAGAGAGATTACCATTCAGGTTCAGGGACGCGAAAAAATTCTCCAGGCGACAAACTTTTTGACGGATTTGGCACGCCAAAAAAGAGGAGAACCGCGCATTTTGACACGCACCAGCCGCGGCCGGGAGAGCATTTGCCGCCAACATTCCGCGATTGCGTGGCATCACACTGGGGCAGAGCGGACTGAATTCGCCCGAGAGATAGTCCGCAAAGATGTGTTTCCCCAGGAGTTATCACAATGAAAAAAATAGCCGCAATGATTGGGGCAGGCCTGCTTCTAGCGATGCCAGTTGGAGTCATGGCACAATCGCCGCCTGCAACTCACCATCTGAATCAGGGTTCAGTTGGAGTATTTGCCGATTACCTGAGACTCACCCCGGGGCCGAAGGCGATCAACTACGTGGGTCTGGGCGGGCGCGTGGGATTCCATGTGAGTCCCCACTGGGCGCTTGAAGCCGAGATGGATTACGAATTTGCGCGCAACTACACGCAAACATATACGGGAACGGGAACGTCCACCACCACGACCACGTTTGTGACCAGCGGGGTGCGTCCGCTGTCCGGATTGTTCGGGCCGAAGTTACAAATTGGGACGGGAGCGGTCCGCGCCTTTCTTACGGGGAAGGTGGGATTCATCAATTTCACGAACAACGGCACGAAGGCGGTGAACGGAACCACGTTCACGAACGGGGTCAGCAGCTTTGGCGGAGCGGGCACGCACTTCGCGATGTATCCGGGCGGCGGAATCGAAGCTTACATCGGGCCGGTTGGGATCCGGGCGGAAGTAGGCGACGAAGCGTACGCGGACAATGGAGTGAACAACAACATGCGGGTGACGGTCGGACCTGAATTCCGGTTCTGAGGGAGTGGAAGCGGAACGGAGCCAGAGGTTTGCGGGTAATGTGACTTCAATCACATCCCGGGACGGCGGGCTGCTGGTCTTCTGTTGCCATGGACATCCATCAGGCAGCAGCACTCGACTACGACCGGCAGCCCTTTCTGGCGATATGGGAGACCACACAGGCGTGCGACCTCGCCTGCAAGCACTGCCGCGCGTCGGCGCAACCGCTGGCGCACCCGAATCAGCTAAACACGGCGGAGGCGACGAACCTTATCGACCAGGTCGCCGAGCTGCAGGTTCCGCTGTTTGTATTTACGGGTGGCGATCCGCTGAAACGGCCGGACATCTTTCAGCTGATCGAACACGCGGCAGCGAAGGGCGTGCATGCGGCGCTGACGCCGAGCGCGACGCCGCTGCTGACGCGCGAGGCGATTTTCCGGATGAAGGAATCGGGGCTGGCGCGGCTAGCGGTTTCGCTGGACGGGTCGATGCCGGAGATCCACGACGCCATACGCGGGATTCCTGGGACGTGGGAGCGGACGCTGGAGGCGATCCACTGGGCGAATGAGGCGGGGCTGCCGATTCAGGTGCACACGGTGGTGAGCCGGCTGAATATCTCGGACCTGGATCGGCTGTCGGTTTTGCTGACGGAAAAGCAGATTGTGATGTGGAGCTTCTTCTTTCTTGTGCCGGTGGGGCGCGGGAAGACCGACGACCTGCTGACGGGGGAGGAATTCGAAGAGGTTTTTGCGAAGATGTGGGAGCTGACCAAACGGGTGCCTTTCGCCATCAAAACAACTGAAGCCATGCATTACCGCCGCTATCTGATGCAACAGCGCATGAAGGAGGGGAAAACCGCCTCGGGTTTCGACCGTCCGGGGCATCCGGGTGCGCGGCCAGCGGAGGGATCGGAGAATCAGGCGGTGGGATGGGCGACCAAGCGGGTGAACGACGGGCGGGGGTTTGTGTTTATCTCGCACACGGGGAAGGTGTATCCGAGCGGCTTTCTGCCGATCGAGGGCGGAGATTTGCATCAGGATACGCTGGCACACATCTATCAGGAGTCGCCGATTTTCGTGAAGCTGCGCAACTCCGATCTGCTGCACGGGAAGTGCGGAGCGTGCGAATTCCGGAACATCTGCGGCGGGTCGCGGGCACGGGCGTATGCACTGACCGGCGATGTGATGGCCGAGGAGCCGTGCTGCATTTATCAGCCGCGGGGGTATCATCCGGAAACGAGCCATGAAGTGGCGGCTTCCCCCGGATGGGCCGCCCATGATTTGATTCAGATAGGGGATGCTCATTCGTGAAACGGATTGCCATCATCGGCGGCGGCATAGCCGGTCTGAGCGCGGCCTGGTCTCTGGAGAAGGCCCGTCGCGCTGGTGAGGACATCGAGTACTCGCTCTATGAAGCCGCGGGATATCTGGGCGGGGTGATTCGCTCGGAGACGATTGACGGTTGCGTGGTGGAAGGCGGGCCGGATTCGTTCCTGACGGAGAAGACCGCGGCGAGCAATTTGTGCCGCGAGCTGGGCATCGGCGACCAGCTGCTGCCCTCGAATGACGCGCACCGGAAAACCTACATTGTGGTGGGGAACCGGCTGGTTCCGCTGCCCGACGGGCTGATGTTCATGGTGCCGACGAAACTGGTGCCGACGGCGCTGACGTCTCTGTTTTCGTGGTCGACCAAGGTGCAGATGGCGCGGGAGTATCTGTTTCCGCCGAAACCGGCGACGCAGGACGAGTCGGTGGCCGAGATGACGCTGCGCCACTTCGGCCAGGAGACGGTGGACCGGCTGGTTTCGCCGCTGCTTTCGGGCGTGTATGGTGGGGATGCTTCGCAGCTGAGCGTGCGC
>JAJZJJ010000681.1 GCA_021810175.1 Acidobacteriota bacterium
CGTACTCGGGCGAGCGAGTGCCGGTTCTGGACGGAATCCGAGGCATCGCCATCCTGCTTGTGATGTCCTTTCACTTTTGGATTGTGGGCATCGCAGGGGGCAGCAGGCCATGGGAACGCGTCTACGGCGATGTGGCGGGAATGGGCTGGATCGGCGTCGATCTCTTCTTCGTTCTCTCCGGCTTCCTCATTACCGGCATTCTCTACGATTCGCGGAACGCGCTCCACTACTTCCGGGTTTTTTACGGACGAAGAACCCTTCGTATCTTCCCTCTCTACTACGGCGCGCTCGCATTCTTCTTCCTCATCGGTCCGTTCATTCTGGCGCATCTTCACGTCTCCACCCTGGAGGGCATGCAAAGCGCCGATGCCGCGAAGTTCTTCTCCTGGACCTATCTCCTCAACTGGTACGAAGGGGCTCGGGGATGGAACGCCGTCGCGCATCCGCTGCAGCACTTCTGGTCGCTCGGGATTGAAGAACAGTTCTATCTGCTATGGCCGCTGCTGGTTCTAAAGCTCGCGCGTCGCCGCCTCATCGGCGTCTGCGCCGGTCTCATTGTGCTGGCCTTCGTGCTGAGAACCATTCTGTACTGCATCCATCTGCCCATTGCCTCCTACACCTGGACCCTCTGCCGCGCCGACTCGCTGGCCATCGGAGCCGTCGTGGCTCTGGCAGCGCGCGACCCCGAAGACTGGCAAAGGCTCCTGAAGTGGGCGCGGCGTCTGGCGCTGCCCGCCCTTGCCGCCATCATCCTCGGCAGAGTCCTCAACCCTCGCTGCGCAGTCGGTCCGGGCGACACCCCGACGTTCTTCATGAACACCTTCGAGCTCACCCTGGCCGGAATCTTCTTCGGGTCATGGATCGCAATCGCCGTCGCCTCGCGAGGGCAAACTCCAGGCCATCGCCTTCTGGCTTCGCCCATCCTCCGCTTTTTCGGGAAATACAGCTACTGCCTTTATGTCTGCCACCTTCCCATCATCGTGGTCTTCGCAAAGGCGGGACTGAACTGCGGGCATCTCGTCCCCCTCCTGCACAGCGAGCTGCTTTCCGTCGCAGCTGTCGATGGAATTGCCCTCGCTGTCTCCATTGCGGTTGCGATGGCGAGCTGGCACCTCTATGAGAAGCAGTGGCTGAAGCTCAAAAATCTTCGTGCCCCGCAGCGTCCCCACCAGCTCCCCACCCCAGCCTGTTCGCTCGGCTACCGAGGCTAGTCCAATGTCAGAGCCGCTTTTCAGCATCGTTATCGCCTGTTACAACCACCAGAAATTCATTCGCGAGGCCGTGGACTCGGTTCTGCGGCAGCAGCATGCCGGCGTCGAAGTGATCGTCGTCGACGACTCGTCCAGCGACCGCTCTGTCGAAATCCTGAAGTCCTGCGGCGACTCCATCCGTCTCGAATGCCTGCCCGTCAATCGCGGCGTCGGCGCGGCCCGCAACCATGGCGCATCGGTTGCCGGCGGCAGGTACCTGATCTTTCTCGATGGAGACGACGCATTGACCCCATGGGCTCTCAGCGTGTACAGCCGCATCGTCCGGGAAACCAGTCCGGCCATCATCCTGGGGCGATGTTCGTTGTTCTCCGGCGATCTGCCAAAGCTTATAACCGCTCCCGGGCGCGGTATTCAGTTCGTCGAGTACGGAAGCTTCCTGGATAAAGACCGGCCCTGGGTCTATAACACCAGTTCGCTGGTCGTTGAGCGCGCGGCATTTATGGGAGTCGGCGGCTGGTCGCCCGAAATCTTCCACCAGGATATTCAGGATCTCCTGAACAAGCTTTCCGTCGCCCACAAAACCGACCTGGTTCTGGCGCCCGCCACGGTCTTCTATCGCATGCATACAACGAATGCCGTGCGTCAGGTCGGCCGCTTCATCGATGGTGTCGACCTGCTGCTGGCAAAAGCCAGGCAGGGCGCGTATCCCGGCGGCCGCGCAGTGCAGGTGAAAAGATCGGCATGGTTTGGCGGCCTCACTCTGTACTGGTTCAAACAGGGAATGCGCAAGGGGCCCATCTGGGGCGCTCTCAGGCTCTTCATCGGAAATTCCTGGATGGTGGCCCTCGCCGCGCTCCGGAGAACCGTCGCGTTCGTCGCCGGTCGAGAGCGCGTACACGTCCTGGCTCTGAGCCCGGATGGCGCGGAAGCTCCAGGCGGTTCCGATCCCGCGCGCGTTAACCGCGGGACTGTGGATAGCGACTATCAGCTGGCCGCGTGCAAAGCCGTAACCGCGAGCCGGCAACAAAGGAAGGAAGCATGAACATCGGAATCATCGGTTGTGGATTTACCGCTGACCATTACCTTTTCTGCCTGAAGTGGCACCCGTTTCTCAAAGTTATCGGCGCGGCCGACCGGGATCAGCAGCGTGCCGCCACCTTCTGCAGTCACCATGCCATCAGGCAATATCCCAGCCTCGAAGAAATGCTGGCCGACGACAACATTCAGATGGTTCTGAACCTGACGAATTCAACCAGCCATTACGAAACCTCGAAGGCATGTCTGAATGCCGGCAAGCATCTCTTTACGGAGAAGCCTCTCGCCACCGACTTTGCCCAGGCGCAGCAGCTCGTTCAGCTCGCCGACGCGAAAGGCCTGTACTTCTCCGCCGCGCCCTGCAACCTGCTCGGCGAAACCGCCCAGACCCTCTGGAAGGCGCTGCGCAAGCGGGAAATCGGCGACGTCCATGTCGTTCTTGCCGAACTCGATGATGGTCCCTTCC
>JAJZJJ010000682.1 GCA_021810175.1 Acidobacteriota bacterium
GGCAGAGGCGAGGAGAGCGCGAGGTGGAAGGTGAAGTTTGGGTGAGACTCGGCAAGACCAGCGAAGTAGCCCGTATAAAACAGCTCCTGGCGGGATCGCGCGCCGTACCAGAAGCTGATCTTTCGAGGAGTATTCTCCGTTTCCAGCAGATGAGTTAGCTGGGCGCGAAGTGGGGCCATGCCTGCGCCACCTCCGATGTAAAGCATCTCCCGCTGCGTCGGCTTGATGTGGAAGTCTCCAAAGGGTCCGATAGCCGAGAGGCGGTCACCGGGTTTAAGACTGTAGAGATAACTGGAGCCGACGCCGGGCGCACAGTCCTGCCCCGGAGGGGGCGTGGCGATGCGAACATTGAGCCGCAGCGTGGGTTCGCTCTTCTGATTGTTGGCCAGAGAGTAGTTGTTTCGCCTGCTACCCTCCGCATTCCGGGCGACAAGGTCAAACAGGTGGTGAGCTCGCCAGACGGCGGCAAATGGCTCAGGAATGTCAAAGTTGCTGAAGGGGATCTCAGCGTAGGGCGGAATTTCAAATTGCAGGTAATCGCCGGGAGTAAAACGGATCGGGTGAGCCGAGTCGACCGGCTCAAGGAGAAGCTCCTTGATGAAGGTGGCCACGTTGCGGTTGCTGACCACGCGGAACTCAACGGCCCGCGGCGCACGCGCGCCGGCGCCGCCTGGAGACGCGGCGTGGATAAAAACGGTGCCGCCGCGCTCTTCGACAGGATAGGTCGCCAGGCCGCGGCAGACCGGCATGCGCGCAGGTGAGCCATCCGTCAGATGAAAGCGCCCGTTATGTTTGGGACACTCGATGGTTTGGCCGACGATGAGGCCCTCAGCGAGATGGGAGTTCCCGTGGGTGCAGATTCCGTCTGTAGCGAAGAGGCCTCCCTCCTGCGTGCGGTAGAGCGCATAGGTCTTTCGTCCGTGGTCTATGCGAAGAATATCTCCGCCACGTAGCTGATCCGCGGCACAGGCCTGCAGCCATCCGTCGGCGTCCCGCTGGATCTCGGCGCTGAAGGCGGCCTGAGGAGTCCGCGGCCTGCGCTCCGGTAGACGGCGCTTGACGTGGTAGGTGGGGTCCTTGACCTGCCGGGCGATGGCGGGGATGATCTCCCGC
Organism: Acidobacteriota bacterium; assembly: GCA_021810175.1. The sequence goes on from JAJZJJ010000682.1 coordinate 1,114, forward strand.
CATGCGGCCGGGAGGCTGGGATACGGGGTTGGGCAGTCATCCTTGACGAGCGCGTGCAGCGCCGGCAAGGCATGATACGGGACTAGCGGGAACATGTGATGCTCAACGTGATAGTTCATGTTCCAGTAGAGATAGCGGTTGAGGGCGTTCATGGACACCGTTCTGCAGTTCAGCCGATGATCGAGGACGTTCTCCGCCAAGCCGGCGTGTTGCGTAGTACCGTAGATCACCATCAGCCAGGAGCCGAAGAGGTTGGGCAGCCCCACAAAAAGCAGCGGCGCGAGGCTGTGCGTGAAGATGGCAAGGGCGATGACAGCCGCATAGATCGTCAGAGCGAGGCGCGCGCGCAGGAAGACCTTGGGAAACTCAGAGGCCGGAATGAAGGTCTTCTCTTCAGCCGACATGCGGCCGGTGGCATGAAGCAGGAGATGCTTGAAGTATCGCGGGTAGCCGCGGAGATTAAAGAAGGACATCAGGATGCCTCTGATGTCCGGAGGACGAGGAACGGCAATCTCCGGGTCGCGGCCGACGATCAGCGTGTCGCTGTGATGACGGGTATGGCTCCAGCGCCAGACCGTGGATTCGCGCATCACCATGAAGGAAGCGATCTCATACAGAGCGCTGTTCATCCAGTCAGTCTTGAAGGCGGTACCGTGGCCGGACTCGTGCCAGCGCGAGTCAGAGGTGGAGGCGTAAAGAACGCAGTAAGCCATGTACGGCGCAGCGGCCCAGATGGTGGGCCACAGCGCGATGGTGGCGAAAGCGCTGAGAAGGATGAGAGCAAACCAGAGGATCGAGTCTCGGATGGCCGGTCCGTCCTTGCGTTCCAGCAGGACGCGCAGAGTCTCGCGCGGCACAGGGCACTGGTACCAGTCCGCTTCCGCGAGCCCCTTTTCGATGGCGCGGGTGGAGTTGACGCCCGTAAGGCTGTAGTCGAACTCGTCTTCGCGGATGAGGTTGGGGATGGCGTGGCTACTCATGGGACATCCAGCTTCCGGGAGCGTGCTTCCAGAAGAAGCTTGGTGCAGTCTAAGGTACCGCTCCGAGATTGCCAATCGTAGAAATTTAGCTGTCGCACGGAGTTGGATGCGTGACGCTGGCCATCCCTTCCGGATCATTCAACAGGATCTGTGGTCAGCCGAGGCGCTTGCCCCCACTCTGCTGGATGCGTCAAGTGCTGTGACAAAGGCCGGTCTGGCCAGGACGTTCTGCCGAATGAGGCCGTCGTTGTCGGCCGCCGAATTTTCCGCGGGCGCTGAAAGATGAAGGGTCAAGCCAGGATTTGGACCTGTTATCCCTGGCGCGGAAGCGCGTGTGCGGATTCCGATCTGAGGAACGCGCGATAGACAGGGACCAGCAAGTCGTGGTCATAGCCCATTCCCTCGCTCGTCTCGCCCAGGCGGCTAAAGTCCAGAGTTGCCCTCCGATTCGCCAGAAAGAGATGACCTGACAACTTTTCCGAGAACGGAATGGTCCGTGCGTTTCACTCGGAGCGATCTGAAAGAACCGGTTCGCCCGCCCGAACCCGCATCTCCCATTTTTTGTTTTTTTTGGTGCCGAAGAAAGGACTCGAACCTTCACACCCTTGCGAGTACATG
>JAJZJJ010000683.1 GCA_021810175.1 Acidobacteriota bacterium
GCTCACCGAGTCCGACCGCAACCAGTACTTTCAGGAAAGCAAAACCCTGGCCGCGCTCGTCGGCATCCCCTCGTTCGCGCTTCCGCCCGACTGGCCCGCGTTTCGCGAATATTGCCGCGAGACGATGGAATCGGACATCCTCGGCGTCGATCCCGCGGCCCGCGCCATGGGCCAGGCCGTGCTCCGCGGCGCTGGCTCCTGGATTCGCCCTCCCCGCTGGTATCGCGCCCTCACGGCGGAGTGGCTTCCGCCGCGTCTCCGCAGCCAGTTCGGATTCACCTCCGATGAAGCCTCCGCCGCCTGCGCCCGCCGCTGGCTGCCGCGTCTCTATCCGCTGCTGCCGCCGTCCCTGCGCTTCGTAGGACCGTACCGCGAAGCCCAGGCGCGCCTCCATAATCGCCCCGCCGGAGTGCTCATCCGCGGCAGCAACCGCTTCTGGATCGGTCAGCCGACGTTGCCCTTTGCTCGATAAACAGCTCTTCCTGTCCCACTTCCATACAGGTGATGTGGGTTCGTACAAACTCTCCGCAACCCGTCGACTTTCGCCTCACCATCGGTGAAATGGCCTTTCAGTAATGCTGTCGACGGCACCACGCAGCGTTACGCCGGATGACCATTTTCCGGCACTCCGGTATGATCCCGCGCTGCCACGGCGCCCCTATCCTGATCCCGCTGGCTTCCGCCGATAAGGAGGACAGGATGCACGCCTCCGTCATTCCGCGCCTTTTCATTCTGCCGATTCTCTCGTGGGTGTTGGCTCTCGCGCCTGCAATCTCTCAGACAACAACTTCGCCACCGGTGGCGTTCACCTCCAGTTCGCTTTTGCCGGACGCGCCGCTCCCTTCCCACGCAGCGCAGCCGGCCGCTCCCGCGGGCTTTGTGCAGTTACCACGCGCTCGCCCCGATCGCCCGCGCCTGCATGTGCTCGACTGGACCATGCTTGGCGCCGCCGCAACCCTTCGCGTCCTCGACTACCAGTCCACCGAGCGGGGCATCTCGCGCCCGCAGTATCTGCATGAGGCGCTCCTGCCCACCGCCCTGGTCTCAAACAAGCCGGCCTTTGCCGCGTTTGAAGCCGGTACTGTCGCTGTGAATTATGCTGCTTACCGGTTTCTCGTTCGCCGTCATCTTCGTTCGCTCGCCCAGGTTTCCCAGTATCTTTATGTCGGCATCCTCTCCGGCGCCGTGGCCCACAACTATCAGCTGTTGAGCCAGATTCCCCGCACCTGACGCCGGCAAAAAAGAAGGCCGGAATGCCAGAGGGCATCCCGGCCAATTTGCGCGTGTGGAGCTATTCAGCCGCCAGTATTCCGCCGCTCTTCCGCGCTTCCAGCTCGCGCAGATCGCGCCCTTTCGTATCGCGTCCCAGCAGCGCGATCATCAGGATCGAAAGGATCGACGGTATCGCCACGATTCCCGACGCAGCGCCCAGCGCCGGCACCAGCGCCAGCATGCCCAGCACCTGCGCCGTCACACCGCCAGCTTTGCTGAAGCCCGCCACCCAGCCGGTGGCGCGTCCGCGCACTCGCACCGGATAGCACTCCGCCGCATACGGCAGCAGGATCGAAATCACCGCGCTGGTCCCAATCACCAGCAGCGAAACCGCAATCACCGGATTCCGCAGGAATGGGACAGCGTCGTTATCCCGCAGCATCACCGCCGCCAGTCCCAGCGTGGTAATGCCGATCGAGAGCAGCAGCGTCTTCTTTGTGCTCCACACGCTGTAGAGCCACGCCGCCGCCAGAATGGTCGGCATCGCAATCAGCGCCGATCGCGCGATGATCTGGCTGGCCACGCCCATGCTTCGGCCCTCCGCCACCAGACTTCCCGGCAGCCACAGCAGTACGCCGAAATTCACAAATCCCCACGCTACTGAGGCCAGCGTCAGCGCGGCCGTCACCCACAGCACTTCGCGAATCTTCACCGGCGTCGCCCCCGGCTGAATCAGCGACAAGGGCGTCTTCTCCGCGTCCGTTGTTTCCGCGCCGCCCTCGCGCTTTTTCAGGGCGATGCCAAAGCGCGCCAGCGTCTCTCTGGCTTCCTCTGTCCGCCCCATCGCCTGCAGGAACCGCGCCGACTCCTGCAGCACCGGACTCACCACAATCAGTACCAGAGCCGTCGGCAACCCGATCAGCCACATAATGCGCCAGCCGAAAAACGGCTGCAGCAGAGCGGAAAGCGTGCTGGTCGCGAAGTACCCGCCCACGGTCCCAATGCCTCCCACCAGCACCAGACACCACCCGCGGTGCCGCGTCGGCATAATCTCGGCCATCAGCGCGTAGGCCACCGGCAGCATTCCGCCCGCCCCGATGCCCATCATGAAGCACATCGCGATGTTCCATGAAAATGCCGGCATCGCTCCGCAGATCGACGTGCCCATGAACACCACGGCCGCCAGCAGGATCGACGCGCGGCGGCCATAGAAATCCGACAGCGTGCCCCACAGAAACGACCCGATCGTCGTCCCCAGCAGCCCGGAGAATGGCAGCACTTCCACCGCCGCAAAGCTCAGGTGATACTCCACCCGCATCCCCGGAATCACAAACCCAAGGCTGGCCGCCTTCATCACGTCGATCACGAGGGCGACGATCAGCACCAGAATCTGGATCCAGTGCGCTTTCGTCAGCGGAGCGTCTTCCGGTGGGGCGATCTCTTCATACGTCACCGTCCCCTTCCGGCGCGGCATCAGCCCGTAAGCCGTAGCCGCAA
>JAJZJJ010000684.1 GCA_021810175.1 Acidobacteriota bacterium
CATCAGCCACAGCACGATGAACAGCGACATCATCGCCGTCACAAAATCCGCGTAGGCTACTTTCCATGCGCCTCCATGATGCCCCGCGTGACCCGCCTTCTTGCGAATCACGATGATCGGGCGATGCTTGCTCATGCCTGCGCCGCCGCCTCTGCTCCCGCGGTCGCGCCGCCCGAGGCCGCCTCGCCCCGATACGCCGCCTCTACTTCTGCGAAACTCGGCCTCGCATGAGCCGGAATCGCGCGCCGCCCCGCCTCAATCGCCAGCACCGGTGGTTGTCCCCTCAGGTAGGACACCAGCACAATCCGCATCATGTACAGATACGCGTGTTCCTCATCCACCAGCTTGCTCATGCTGGAGCTCAGCGGACCGACAAACCCATAGCACATCAGAATTCCCAGAAACGTTCCTACCAGCGCCGACGCCACCTTGTGCCCGATCTCCGAAGGTGGCCCATCCAACGCGCTCATCGTGATCACCACGCCCAGCACCGCCGCCACAATCCCTAACCCGGGCAGTGAGTCCGCCGTCGTCATCAACGCGCCGATCGGCTGCATGGCCCCATGGTGATGCACCTCGATGTCCCTCTCGATCATCTGGTCCATGTCGAACACATCCACGTTGCCCGACACGGCCATCCGCATCGTGTCGCACACAAAGTCGCGGTAATGGTGGTTCTTCAAAAACTTGGGATAGGCCTTGAACAACTCGCTTTCGTCCGGATTCTCAATGTCCGGCTCGATGCCCAGCATTCCCAGCCGCCGCGCCTTGTTCAGCAACTCGTAGAGCATCTTCAGCGTGCTCAAATAGGTGTCTTTCCCAAACGGTGATTTGCCCAATATCTTTGGAATTCCACCCAAAATACCCTTGAGCACGCGCGGCGGATTCGCGATCAGCAGCGTCCCCAGCGCCGCCCCGCCAATGATGATCAGTTCCGACGGCTGCACCAGGACTATCAGCGGACCCTTCTCCATCAAAAATCCACCCAGCACCGCGAAAATCACAATGAGGATGCCAACAATGGCCAGCATGCTCCCGATACTCCCCCTTCCAGACGACCAACGGGCCTCCAACCAGCCGCAAAGACGCGACCGCCGCCGGGCATTCACGGCGGCTGGTCAGAGATTGGCCGTCACTGCGTTTATCGGCGCGGTACCGGGAGGCTTGAACGGTAGGTGAAAATCACAGACGAAGGAATCCGGCGAATCCGTTCGGACACAAAGGAAGATGACCCCGCAAAAAATCGGCGCAGCGCTGCCCAAGCCGAAAATCGACGAGGACAACCCCAACTATCGCTGGTCGCCCCCCAGCGGCAGACGGATGAGAAACTCCGTCGAGCCCGGCTGCGACTCAAACGAAATCGCTCCGCCATACTGGCCCGTCACAATGCGATACGCAATGTCCAGGCCAAGCCCCGTCCCCACACCCACCGGCTTCGTCGTGTAAAACGGCTCGAAGATATGCCGCCGCGCGCTCTCCGGAATCCCGGGGCCCGAATCACCGATCGCCACCCATACGGCCCCAGCCTTGGTCCACGTCCGCACCGTTATTTTCGTGCCCGCGGGCGCTGCATCTGCCGCGTTATCCAGTAGATTCGTCCACACCTGGTTCAGCCCGCGTCCGCACGTTCGGATGCGCGGCAGGCCCGCCTCGAACTGCTTCTCCACCGTCACTCCCTTGTGACGGAACTTGTGCCCGAGAATCGTCAGCGTGCTTTGCAGCCCTTCGTGAACGTCCACCTCGTGCATCGTGCTCTTGTCTTCGTAGGCATAACGCTTCACCGCCAGCACCAGGTCCGTGACCCGTGTCAGGCTCTCTTCAATCGTCGCCAGCGATTGCATGCTCGAAGCAAACCCCTGCAGCCACTGGATCGTCTCGGACAGCGTCTCGGCCTCGAAACTCCCCTGCGTGCACTCGATATCCTTCCGCCGCCAGCCGGCTTCCACCAGCATTGGACTCAGCTTCCAGGCGTCTTTCACCCCTAACCCTGCAAGCCAGTTGCTCAGCTCTTCTTCGGCGTCCGACTCTTCGAGCGTGCTGGCTGGTTTCGGCCGAAGATGCATCATCACGTCATTCTGCAGATGCCTCATGCACTGCATCTGCTCCTCGTCCAGCGAAAGCTGGCTAAGCCGCAAACAAATCTCGGGAAGTGTCTGCAACGCCTCACGCAACTGCGCCGCCGCCCGCCGCGCCGCGCTCCCCGGATTATTCAGTTCGTGCATCAGCCCCGCCGCCAGCATTCCCAGCGACACCAGCTTCTCCCGCTGCAATTGCAGCGCATTGTATGAACCCAGCCGATGTGCCATGTTTTGCAGGATTGTCTGCCTGATCGTCGGACATGTACTCAGCAATCGCCAGAATGTCTCCGAATCGATCCGGATCAGTCGGCTGTCTGCCACTGCATGACAAGTCGCCTGCACTTGTCGCGCACCGCCCAGCAGCGCCACTTCCCCAAAACTCTCGCCGCCACTCAGGTGCGCCACCATCGTGCGCGTCCCATCTTCCTCAATCTTGAAGATCTGCACCTCTCCCTCAATCAGAAGCCAGAAGGAAAGACTGTTCTCCCCATGATTGTAGAAATCCTCGCCCTTCGGGACGCGAAGCTGATGAGCCTCTGTGACACAACGCAGATCTTCCGCAGAAAGTTGAGAAAATCCCCTGACTCCCCGTACCAGGGGGAAAAGCTCATCCCCGGTAATAATG
>JAJZJJ010000685.1 GCA_021810175.1 Acidobacteriota bacterium
ACGATTCTGGAGCCGAAAGCGGGGAGGTCGTCGGGCCTGATACGGCTGCGCCCTGCCAGGAGCGCCGCAGTCTCTTGGGCGTGTGTGTTATGAATTTGAATTCTCCCGGCACGATAAAAGGGCGGGTCAGAGCCGAGGTGTTGCCCTGACCCGCCAACCGGCCCATGCCGTGGCCGGCCTCCGGACAGCCGGCGGGAGGGAGACTGGGCGGTGACTAGGCGCCCAAAAGGCCCGCGTTTGCGTCCGGAGAAAACTTGAATGTCGAATATCGAGGGCCCGCTGGTTTGCGAGCCCCGATGCACCGGCAATGGCCGGCGTCCGCGCCGCAGGAGCTCCCCACTCCCGCTTCGGAGATTGAAAATCAGGCTGCGATCAGGTTTTCCGGGCCGGTCCGATAGGTCACGCCGATCCCGCGCGGGTGCCCCTCTTCGGCGCAGCGCAATGTGCCATCCTCCAGAACTTCGCGAACCACCAGCGGGCGCTCTGGGTGCTTGCGATGCCGAACGCGATCGCCGACCGCGAACTTACGCGCTCCCTTGCGGAAGAAGCCCTCTGGGGTGCCTGCGCTGGCGCCTGCGGGTTCGAAGCCGGGAAACTCCGTCTTTGCGATGGGCGCAAGCTCAATTTTCGAGAAGAATGGGGGAGCCCCCATGCCGCCAAGCGGATCAGCGAAATCTTCCCGCTTGCCGGCGCTCACGAGTTCGACTTTCATCAGCAGCGCCGCCGGGGAGAAGGGCTGGCTGTCGGAGCCGAATGGATCGCCGAGGGTTGCAGATGGCGCCGGGGTGGGATCTCGCAGGAAGGGCTGTTCGACGAGCTTGAAGGATGTTTTCGAAATGGAATGGCGATCAGAGGGGGTATCCACAAGGACCGCTTTGTCGTCGCCGAACGGATCGCCGGGGGCGCCTGCCGATGGAAGTGCGAATTGCATATGAATCTCCTGGGGTGAATGGGCTGCTGGGGTTAGGCTCGATTGCTGCTTCTAAGTTCCAGTTCGCGGAGGAATCGGGTGCGCGCCCAGGATGCGGCAGACAATTCCTGCTGTGCCGCTTTCATTGCATCGTCTGCGGCCTTCACTTTCGCCTGGCAATCACGCATTGCCTGCTCCAGCTCTTCGCGCTTTTCAACGTCGAGTTGCGTCTGCAGGGTGCGCTGCGCGGTCTGGTGCGCTGCAGATGCCTCCTGGAACGACGTGTTGGCTTCTTTTTCGAGGCTTTCGAGTCCGAGAATGCGATGCCGGCGGCGGTCACGCTCGGCAAGGATCGCAGCAGGATCATCCTTCCGACCCTGGGCGACGCTGCGGCAGGCCGCCTCATACTTGGCGTCCAGGTCAGCGACGGCGCGCCGCTCGTTCGTCAGCTCTTCGTGGAGGCGGTTCGCTTCGTTCAGGGTGGCGAGGTAATCGCGCTCCGTTTCGGCAACGCGCTTTTGCAGGATTTCCTTATGACTCGGCATGTGAATCCTTTCGATTCGGTTGAGGTTGAGATTGTGCGGCGGCGGCCTAGCCGCGCCCGGTCTGCCGGAGATGCCGCTGAACGGCTCCGGCGACGGCGGCGGCATGACGGTTAAGCTGCCGCTTGAATTCCTGGTCCGTGATGCCGTTCCAGTTGTTGTTCTGGTGGATATGCACGTCTCCGCCGCCTCCTCCGCCGCCGCGTAACTCAGCAACGGTCGGCGCCGGGATGACGGCCTCGCCCCGGTGGATCATGGCAACGCCGTCATGCGGGACGTAGCCCGTCCCCGTATCGAAGCTTGCCATTGCTGCGAACGACTCAGCCAGCGCGTAAACGCCGGCGGCGTATGCCGGGTTGGCGGTTGAAGCGAGGGCCGAGGTAAACGCCAGCGCAGCGTTGCTCTGCGCAATCATCTCGTTTTTGGCGAGGTGCTGCGCAAGGCTAACGGCGTTGGCTGCCGTGTCCGAGGTGGTCTTGGCTGCGTTCGTGGACTGATGGACGACGAGGGTCAGAAGTTCCTTTTCAATCCACTGGAGCGCCCACTTTTCCGCCGCATCCAGGCCCCAGATCACCAGGTTCTGGCCCATCTGCGCAAACATCATGCCGATGTTGTGCGTCGTGTAAAGCATCTGGTTCTGAACGCGAAGCCAGCCTTGATTGATCTGCTGGAACGCATCGAGCCACGGTTTCGCCACCTGCTGGTGGATCGCCGCAGCGTCTTGCACTGCCTGGACCTGATGGGTTCCCTGAAGCTGCAGGATCTGGTTCTGCGTCTGGGCTGCCGCCACAGTCTTTCCGGCGGTCTGGTATACGGCGAGTTGCGCGTTCAGCGCCTTCAGCGCCTCGGCATACGCTCGCGTGTGGAGCGTAGCCTGTTGCTCGGCGGCTGCCAGCGGGGAAATCGTGTGAGTGGCTTCCCGCGCCCGCAGTGTCGCCTCGGCCATAGCCTCGGCGTTCTTCTGCTGGATGGCATAAGCCTCAGCCTGCGCCGCCCAAAGTCCTTCCTGCTCGGCGGCGGCATTGTCCATCGCATCCGACAGGGCCTTGTTCGCCGTGGTCAGATGCGACGTGGACGCTGCAACCTTCGCCATCGTCTGGGCGATGTGTTCGAGGTTCTGAATCTCGCCCTGGCTGCTGGCCGTCAGCGCGTTCTCTTCGAGCGAATTGAAGATGGGCGAAGGATTCGGGCCGGCCAATGCCGCGATGCGCCCGTAGCCGCCCAGTTCCTGCTTCGTCTCTTTGTCGATCA
>JAJZJJ010000686.1 GCA_021810175.1 Acidobacteriota bacterium
TGCGCTAACCCGCATTGCGGCAAGCCCCTGCATTACCTCCGCGAGGGCCGAATCTTCATCTTCGACGTCGCCGATGCCGCTCCCGGAGCCTCCGGCAAACGGGTCCATCACCTCGAGCACTACTGGCTCTGCGGTGTCTGCTCGCAAGCCTTCACCGTACGGCAGGAACCCACCGGCATCCGCCTCCTGCCACGCCCCGCGGCCTCCACAACCGCCGCCGAGTCCTTCACCTCAGCCCTGGCCTCCTGAGGCATTCTCCGTCGGCGTTTCCCTGCCAGGTATCTCTGTCTTCGCGTTCTGCTGCCCTTTGCATAAAACGGAACATGGCCCTTTCTGGTCATCGCCGTTCCTCTTTACCTGAGTCAAAATAGCTGTACAGGAGAATCCCCATCTCTCCCGTCAGTTCCATCTCGACGGCCTGGGCGGCATCCAGGCGATTTCATCCCGGCGCGGGGCCATCCCTGCCCTCCTCCGCCGCTCGCGCCGCCTGCCTTTGTCAAAAAAATACAGATCCACCCATCAGCTGCCTTCAGTCGCAGCGGAGAAAGAGTCTTCATGAAAGCAGAAGAGTTCCGCCGTCTTGCTCTTGCCTTGCCCGATGTCGAAGAGTCGAATCACATGGATCATCCCGATTTCCGAGTCCGCGGCAGGATTTTCGCCACGCTCGGCTATCCCGATGATTCCGCCGCCATGGTGAAGCTCTATCCCGCCCAGCAGCAGGCATTCATCGCCGCTCATCCCACCATGTTCGCCCCCGTCGAAGGCGCATGGGGAGCCAAAGGCTGCACCCGCGTCCGCCTCCAGTCCGCTGTCGAAGCCCCCGTCCTCGAAGCCCTCCAGGCCGCCTGGCGCAAGGCCGCTGTCCGCACCGAACTGCGCCGCCTCGAGCGTGAAGAGGGAGTCGAACCGCTCAAACGCCGCCGCTCTAAATCTCCCGTCGCCCTTCCAGCGCGCGAGACATAGTCACCTCATCGGCGTACTCGATGTCACTGCCCGCCGGCACGCCCGTCGCGATGCGCGTGATCCGCACCCCCGTCGGACGCAGCAAATCCGCCAGCCAGTTCGCCGTCGCCTCGCCTTCCACCGTCGGCGATGTGGCCACGATCACCTCGTCCACCTCGCCTCGCTCTGCCCGCGCTACCAAATTCGCCGCTCGCAGATGCTCCGGCCCCACCCCATGCAGCGGCGAAAGCGTCCCATGCAGCACATGGAACACTCCGTTCCATGTCCGCGTCTTCTCCACTGTGGCAATGTTGGTCGGCTCTTCCACCACGCACACCAGCCGCTGATTGCGCGTCGGGCTCGTGCAGTACAAACACGGATCCACATCCGTGATGTTGTTGCACACCGAGCACAGCCGCAGCCGCTCCTTCACTTCCCGGATCGCCTGCGCCAGTGCCGCCGCATCCTCCCCATCCGACCGCAGGATGTGAAATGCCAGCCGCTGTGCCGACTTCGTCCCCACTCCCGGCAGCTTCCGCAGCTCCTCGATCAGCCGCGCCATCGGCTCCGCGAATCGCGATTCCGCAAATCGTGACAAGGCTCCGCCCTCAGCGTCCGCCCGCGGCTGCCGCTACCGGCCGCCCCGTCCGCACCGCCTGCGCCAGCTCCGCCAGCAGCTCCCGCGTCTCATCCCAGCCAATGCAGGCGTCGGTAATGCTCTGTCCGTACACCAGCTCCTTGCCCGGCTCCAGCGACTGCGCGCCCGCCACCAGGTTGCTCTCGATCATCACTCCAACGATCCGCTCGTCCCCGGCCGCGATCTGTCCCGCCACATCCCGGCAAACCGCTCCCTGCCGCCGGTGATCCTTTCCGCTGTTCGCGTGGCTGCAGTCGATCATCACCCGCTCCGGTAAACCAGCCTTCGCCAGCAGCCGGCACGTCTCCTCCACCGACTTCGCGTCGTAGTTCACCGTGTTCCGCCCGCCCCGCAGGATCAGATGGCAGTCCTCGTTCCCGTTCGTGAACAGAATCGCCGACTGCCCGTACTTCGAGTGCCCCAGAAACGTATGCGGATGTCCCGCCGACAGCACCGCGTCAATCGCGATCTGCACGTTCCCCGACGTTCCGTTCTTGAATCCCACCGGACACGACAGCCCCGACGCCAGCTGCCGATGCCCCTGGCTCTCCGTCGTCCGCGCTCCAATCGCTCCCCAGCTCACCAGCTCCGCCAGGTACTGCGGCGAAATCATGTCCAGAAACTCCGTCCCCGCCGGCACACCCATCTCCGCCAGGTCCAGCAGCAGCTTTCGCGCCAGCCGCAGCCCGTCGTTGATCCGGTACGACTCGTCCAGGTACGGATCGTTGATCAGCCCCTTCCAGCCCACCGTCGTCCGCGGCTTCTCGAAATACACCCGCATCACCAGCCGCAGATCGTCCGCGAACTCCGCCATCGTCTCCTTCAGCCGCGCCGCGTACTCCCGCGCCGCCGCCGCATCGTGGATCGAACACGGCCCCGCCACCACCAGCAGCCGCCGGTCGCGCCGGTTCAATATCTCGACAATCTCCTGCCGCGCGTGAAATACCGTTGCCGATGCCGTCTCCGACACCGGATGCTCTTCTTCCAGAAACACTGGGGGCAATACGACTTTGCTGGACCGAATACGCAGGTCATTGGTGCGATAGATCATTGGTTATCGTTTATCCATTTTCAGTGTAAGCGACCCCGCCCCTGCCTGGCCGCCCAAACCTTCTATCATT
>JAJZJJ010000687.1 GCA_021810175.1 Acidobacteriota bacterium
CGCCTTCCTGGCCGGGATAGAAGGTGTCGAGGATGGCGGGGACGTCGTGGATCCAGGGCTGCATGTCGACGTTGACGCCGGCGCAGATGGTCACGATGGTGTTCCTGTTGGCCGCGGCCACGGTCTGGATGAGCTCGTTCTGGCCGAAGGGCAGTTCGAAGGAGCGGTCAAAGCCTTCGCTCTCGCTGTGCTCATTGAAGCCGACGGAGACCACGACAGCGTCAGCCAGGGCCGCGATCTGCTTCACTTCCGGATCGACGATCTGGTCTGCGGCCTCGATGCCCATGCCAAAGCGCGGGGAGTTGCCGGTGGGCCAGTACTTGACTTCGATGTGCGCAGCCTGCCCGGCCGGAAGCTGGATCTCGGTGGAGTGCGGCGCCTGGCCTTCGTGCGTGTCCTCATGCAGCACTGCCTGGCCGTTGATCATCACCTGGTAGCGATCGGACCCGCCGGCGGCAGCCACAACGATGTAGCTTCCAGTGGTTTTGGGCATGAAGGTGGCGGTGTAGCGAATGCTCTTCGGATGTTTGGTTTCGGGGGTCCACTCGGCCGGATGGTAGCCCGCCATCTTCGGCGCCCAAGTGACGGCCGGGGTGCCCTGAAAGTTGGGATTGTTGTAGGTTTCGATCTTCACGGCCCTGGAGAAGTAGGGATTGCTGCCCGGAGACGCCACGAATTTCGTGTGCTGGAAGAATTCCTCAGTGGTAGGCAGGCCGCGCACGTAGAGGACCTTGATCTTTGCGCCGCCGAAGCGAACGAGGCCGGTGAGGAAGCTGGTGGAGTTGTAGGGCGTCACGTTCGAGCTGCCGCCGGCTTCCGGCATCGGCCATGCGTCCGGGCCGACGATGGCGATGGTGCGCACGGCATCGGGGTTGAGCGGCAGCAGGTGATTCTGGTTCTTCAGAAGCGTGATGCTTTCGAGCGCTTCGCGCAGGGCGACCTGCTGATTCTGAAAACTATCCTTGGGAAGGCCGGGCACGAGCTGCGGCCGGTCCAGGAAGCCGAAGCGGACGGCATCGCGGAGAATATCGCGCACCTTGTCGTTGATGGTGGCGACGGAGACCTGGCCGTCCTTGATGGCGGGCATCAGGTTTTTGGGATTCATGTACTCGCCGAAGGGCATTTCCAGGTCGAGGCCGCCGTTCGCCGCGCCCACCGCGCTATAGGTGGCAAACCAGTCGGACATGAGGATGCCCTTGAAGCCCCAGCGCTTGCGAAGGATGTTGATGTTGAGTTCCTTGTTCTGGGTGGAGTGTTCGCCGTTGACGAGATTGTAGGAATCCATGACGGCGCCGGCGTGACCGATCTCGACGGCATCCTTGAAGGCGGGCAGGTAGATCTCGTGCAGGGCGCGCTGGCTGATGATGGCGTTGATGTTGTGGCGGTTGTATTCGGCGTTGTTGGCGTCGAAGTGCTTGACCGTCGCGATGACGTCCTGGCTTTGCAGTCCAAGAACAAAGTTGGCGGCCATGTGTCCGGCCAGATAGGGATCTTCGCCCATGAATTCGAAGTTGCGGCCGTCGACCGGCGCGCGGTAGATGTTGACGCCGGGGCCGAGCAGGAAGTTCACGCCGCGGGCGCGGGCATCGCGTCCAATCGCTTGGCCGACCTGGCGGGCCATAGACGGATCCCAGGTTGCGGCCAGAGCGATGTTGGCCGTGTAGGAGGTGTCAGGTCCCCAGGTGCGGACGCCGAGCGAGTCGTCGGACATCTTGAGGCGTGGCAGGCCGATAGAGGGTTCTGCGCGGATGTACATGCTGTCCACGCCGCCAATGAGCTCCAGCTTTTGCTGGAGCGTGAGCTTGTTGACCATGGCGTCGACCTTCTTTTCGACGGCAGGAGTATCGGGCAGGGGCCACTGGGCCTGAAGCGCAAGGGGCGCGCCCAGAAAAAGCAGCAAGGCGAGCACAACGAAATGAATCGATTTATTTGAGGCTGTTTTGGACACGACGAGGCTCCTTGGAATGATGCGGAAACAATGTACCAGACCGAAGCTTCCATTGAACAGGATGAGACAAACGTGTGTCTAGTGAGTTATTGCCGAGAACCGGCAGGGCGGAGAAAAAGGCGCCGGGAATTCAGTGAATCCCCGGTGTCTGGGAGGACAACAAGCCTGATCGGGAGAAGGCTTTCTCCTGGAAATGTTCTGAGGCGCCTTGCGGGCCGGCGTTACGGTGCGGCGGCCCGCGGGGGTGTCTGCGGTGAATTTATCGCGGCGAGGCCTCCAGCACGGCGACGCCATACTTGGGAAGCGTGACCTCGCCGACGCGCATGGATTTATTGCCGAGCAGGTTGAACATAGGACGCCGAAGCATGATGGTGTGCGTCACCGTGTCGTGGTTGATGAGGATGAGGATGTCCTTGGCGGCGCTGGAGCGCTGGCAGACTTCAACCCCCATGGGCACGTTGGGCAGGATGGGACGGACCCCTGCGTCATGCAGAGCCCAGGCAGCAAATTTCTGCATGAGCGGCGGGTTGAGCCAGGCGCCCACGTAGGTGATGGAGCCTGTGCCGTAGCGGCGGGTCACGATGGCGGGCTGGCCGTCGAGCCATCCATTGCTCTTGCCATAGCTCTCGAGGACGTGAATATGGTCCGCTTCCGGATCTTTCGCGGTGACGGTGAGCTGTTCGGCCCAGATCTTGGCTCTGCCGGGGCCGAAGAAGCCGTCGACGGGGACGTTGTTGGCGAGCGCGTAATA
>JAJZJJ010000688.1 GCA_021810175.1 Acidobacteriota bacterium
ACGTCATGCCTCCGCGCCAGCCCCAAAGCCGCCGACGTCGTCCGCACGCCTTCTGCTACCCGGCCTTCCAGTCCAGCGAGAATCTCCGGCAGCTTCCTGCCCTGGCCTAATTCCATCCCCACCGTCCGGTTCCGCGAAAGCGATCCCGTGCACGTCAACACCAGATCCCCCACTCCAGACAGCCCCGCCAGCGTCTCCCGCCGCCCGCCGCACGCCACCGCCAGGCGCGTGATCTCCGCGATGCCCCGCGTGATCAACGCCGCGTTGCTGTTGTACCCCAGCCCCAGCCCGGAAACAATGCCCGCCGCAATCGCAATCACATTCTTCAGCGATCCGCCCAGCTCCACGCCCACCACATCGTCATTCGTGTACAGCCGCAGTGAGCTGCTGGAAAACTCCCGCTGCACCCGGCTCGCCAGCTCCGCGTCCGCCGACGCAATCGTGATCGCCGTCGGCGCTCCCGCCGCCACCTCCTGCGCGAACGACGGCCCGCTCAGCACCCCGCACGGCAGCCGCATCCCCCGCGCCTCCAGCACTTCGCCGATCACCTGCGTCATCCGCAGATACGTCTCGTCCTCGATGCCCTTCGATGCGCTGACCAGCAGCTGACCCTCGTGCAGATGCGGCGCGAACTGCTCATACGACGAGCGCACAAACTGCGAGGGCGTCACGCTCACCACGATCTCCGCCTCGCGCAGCGCCTCCGCCGCGTCATGGGTCACATGGATCGTATCCGCCAGCCGAAATCCCGGCAGAAACGCGGCGTTCTCCCGCGTCTCCCGCATCGTCCTGGCAACTTCCTTCGCATACGACCACAGCGCAATTTGGTGCCCGCCCCGCCGCGCCAGACTGATCGCAATCGCTGTGCCCCAGGCTCCCGTTCCCATCACCGCAATGCGGCTCATGCGGCGGTCGTCCTCGTCTTCCCAAAGCGGTATTCCTTGCCGCTCGCCAGCCGCGCAATGTTCTGCCGGTGCGTCACGATCAGAAGCGTCGGCACCAGAAACAGCACGGCGGTTGACCAGTTGGTCCGCATTCCATG
Source organism: Acidobacteriota bacterium (assembly GCA_021810175.1). The sequence continues at coordinate 1,043 of JAJZJJ010000688.1, forward strand.
CGGCAGAATCAGAGCAAATGCCGGAAACGCAATCGCCCCCAGAATCGATCCCAGCGAGACGTATCGTGACAGCGCAAACGTGACGATGAAGACGCCCAGCGCCACCAGCGCACCCCACGGGGCCAGCGCCAGAAACACCCCAAACGCCGTCGCCACGCCCTTCCCGCCTTTGAATCCCAGCCACACCGTGTAGATGTGTCCCAGAATCGCCAGCAGTCCCGCCGTCGCCATCGCGTCCACCAGGTCCGCCGGTCTTGCGCCCATCCGCGCCGCGATCCAGCCGCACAGCAGCACCGCGCCATAGCCCTTCAGCGCGTCCAGCAGGAACGTGACCGCTCCCAGCCCTTTGGCTCCCGAACGGATCACATTCGTCGCGCCGATATTCCCGCTGCCCTTTTCCCGAATATCTTCCTTCCGGAAAATCCGGACCAGCAAATACCCAAACGGTATCGACCCGCAGAAATACGCGGTGACAGCGGCGGCTGCATTCACCTGGAGTGACATTTCGCTTATGAGTCTACCAGTTACGGCGTCCCGCCAGCTTCAAATCCGCCGTGCCTCCCGTCACTGCACTGGTCGCGCCGTGCCGTCCCGCAGAGCCTCCCGGATCGCCTGCTCCACCTGCCCGTGGATCTGCCTCCCCAGCCGCCCCTGCTCCGCTCCCAGTCGGTCCTGTTCCTGTCCCAGCTTGCCCTGCCGCTGCCCCAGTGCTCCCATCTTTGCGCCAATCGCTCCCTGTTGCGCGCTCATCCGGCTCTGCGCCGCGCTCAGCTTTGCCTGCGCCCGAGCCAGCGCCGCCTGCACATCCGCCATATTCTCCACCTTCAGCCGATTCTCCGCCGCCTGTACCCGCGCCTTCAGCTCCGCCATCTTCTCCGGGCTCAGTTCCGCCTTCAGCTTCGCCTGGATTTTGGCCATCTTCGCCGGCGTCATCTCGCTCTGTGCCTTCGCAACCTGAGCCTGAATCTCCGCCATCTTCGCCGGACTCAACTCCGCCTTCAGCCCCGCTTCAGCTTCGGCCATCGCCTTGGGCCAGTTCTCGGTCTCCGTCTTTTTTACCTCCGTCTGCACCTGCGCCATCAGCTTCTTCATATCCGGCATCTGCACCGGCCCAACGCCCTTCATCTGCCGCGCCAATGCTCGCTGTTGCTGCCCCAGCGCCGCCTGCTCCCGTCCCAGTTCCGCTTGCTGCTTCCCCAGCGCATCCATCGGCGCATACAGCCTCCGCAGCCGCGCCACCACCGCCGGATTGGTGACGATGTATGACTTCCCATCATGCCGAAACCACAGGAATGGCCCACGCGCCACCTTCTTTGCCTTCTCCAGTTCCTGTTGCTGATCCCCGTTCCACTTCCCGGAAAACATCGCCGGCTCGCCCGGCCCGTTCACAATCGCGTACGAATTCCCACCCGGCGACCAAACATCCGTCCCACTCTGCGCCTGCACCGGCCGAGGCGCTCCCATTACCTGCCCCGCATCCGGTCCCTCGCCCGCAAATGCCTGCCCCGTCCGCTGCCCACTCGTCAGCGGCGTGCTCGGCGAAGGCTTCGCTGCCGGCGATGGTGCAGCCTGCGGCACTGGCGCTGTTTCCGCCGCCACCGGCTTCGGCGCAACCGTCTGCGCCGCCGCTCCCGGAATCCGCACCAGCGC
>JAJZJJ010000689.1 GCA_021810175.1 Acidobacteriota bacterium
GCTATCTGAGCTGGGACCAGCTCGACAATGACATTGCGATTGTTGTGATCGATGGCAAGGAAGTGTACCTGGATCCTGGGGAGCAGTATGAGGATTACGGCGAACTGGCATGGTTTCATGCGCTGACCGGAGGAATTCGGCAGACGGCGCAGGGGACGGAGCTGGCGAAGACTCCGGGCGACAGCTACAAGTGGAACACGGAAAGCCGGCTGGCGACGCTGACTCTTGCGCCGGATGGTGCGATCAGCGGAACGGTGCGAGTGATTTACACGGGCGACTTTTCGCTGCGGCTGCGTCACGAGATGCTGGAGGACGGGCTCGACAAGCTGAAACAGAAAGAGCAGGCACGCTGGAACAATCTGACGCCGCCGGGTGTGCGGGTGAAGGTGGATCACTTCCTGGGGCTGAAGACGCCGGATGCGAATCTGATGGAGATTCTGGCCGTAAGCGGGACGCTGGGGACACGCGCCAGCAAGCTGCGGATCATTCCGGGAAATATTCTGGAGGCGGGAGCGAAGCCGCTGTTTACGAGCCCGACGCGGTTGATGCCGATCGACCTTGGCCCGGTCTACATGACGCAAGACCAGGTGACGGTGACGCTGCCGGCAAATTACAAGGTGCAGGGGATCCCGAAGCCCGAGTCGTTGCAATTTCTACCGAACACCGCGTATCGCTCGGTTTACCAGGTGACGGGAAATACATACAGCTATCAGCGGGTCTCAGTGGTGGCGGTTTCGGAGTACCTGGCTACGGCGTATCCGCAGCTGAAGAGCTACTTCCAGCAGGTGAGCCAGGCGGATCAGCAGCCGCTGGTGTTCAAGGTGGGCGCGGTCACGGCGCAGGCCGAGGCACCGGCGAAAGCGGCGAGCGGAGCCGCAGGGCCGGCGGGTGCCAAGTGACGAGAGGCTGGGCGCTGCGCTGTGTCGGGCTGGTGGGGCTTGCGTTGTGCAGCAGGGCAACACTGCTGGCGAGGGTAAAAGATGCGAAGCTGCCGGCATGGGTGCTGACGGCGGCGGCGGAGCAGACCGGTCCGCTGCCGGCGACCGCGAATGCCGTGGTGCTTTACGATAGTCAACTTTTGACGATTGCTCCAGATGGGAAAGCGGAGTACCGAGAGCGGACCGTGGTGAAGATTCTGCGCCCGCCGGGGCGGAATGATGCGCTGCCGATAGTGTCCTATGACAAGGACGCGCCGCTGAAGTCGTTTGAGGTGTGGGCGATTGGTCCGGATGGGCATCGTTTTGCGATGCAGAAGAACCAGTACGTGGATTTGGGCGATCCAGGCGGTGATGGAGTGCTGTACGCGGACGACCGATATCGCGCGGCGAATCCGCCGGGTGCCGACCCGGGGGGAATTGTGGCGTGGGAGTACGTGCAGAAGATTCCGTCGTATGAGCAGGAGCTGACGTGGAATTTTCAGCAGGACATCCCGGTGGTGAAGTCGTTGTTTCGACTGGATCTGCCGAGTGGGTGGAATTATGAAGCGAACTGGTTCCGGCACGCCGCGATTGCGCCCATGGAAGTTGGTCCGAACGAGTTTCGCTGGAAAGCCGAACACGTACCGGGGATCGATCTGAACCGAGTTCCACTGGCGCCGGCATGGGTGGCGCTGGCTTCGCGAATGGTGGTGCATTACTCGGCGAAGCCGATTCCGACGAGCGACAGCGCATTGTGGGCGCAGATTGGGCAGTGGTATGACAATCTGGCAGCGGGACAGACGGAGAGCGGCATGAACATCAAGACGGCCGCGGATGGGCTGGTTTCACCGAATGCGGAGTTCATGACGCGGCTCAAGAAAATTGCCGCGTACATGCAGCAGAAGATTCGCTACGTGGGCATCGAGATTGGGATTGGCGGGTTGAGGCCACACTCTGCCGAAGAGGTTTTCACGAATCAGTACGGGGATTGCAAAGACAAAGCGACGTTGATGATTTCCATGCTGGACGATGTGGGAATTCGCTCGACGTGGGTGCTGGTGGATACGCATCGCGGATTTGTGGCGCCGGATGTGCCGTCGATCGACGGCAATCATATGATTGTGGCGATTCAACTGCCGGAGGGGTATGAGAATCCGCAGCTGCAGGCGGTGGTGACAACGGCGAGCGGGCAGCGGTACCTGATTTTTGATCCGACGAATGAGTTTGTGCCAATCGGGCTGCTGCCGAATTACGAGCAGGGAAGCTGGGGTTTGCTGGTGGACGGGGCGAACAGCCAGGTGATTCATCTGCCGGTACTGCCGCCTGGGAGCGATGTGACGGAATGGAACGCGAAGCTGCAACTGGCCGCCGACGGCACGCTGAGCGGAACGGCGCAGGTGCAACAGGCAGGAGCCGGTGCGTGGTCGACGCGGTACTTTTACGCGAAGAGCACGCCGCGACAGGTGCAGGACCACATGAATGCGGTGCTTCATGAGGACCTGAATGAGTTCACGCTGGTGAGCGACAAGATCGAGAATGTGCGGCAACTGGACAAGCCGATTTCGATCAGCTACAAGCTGACGGTGCCGGACTACGCGCAGACCGCAGGTACGCTGCTGCTGGTGAGGCCGCGCGTGCTGGGCAGCGTGGAGCATGGGCTGCAGAGCAAAACGCGGAAGTATCCGATCAGCTTGCCGGCAGTGGGGACGTGGCCGGCCTCGATCTACATCACGATGCGGCCCGGATACACGGTGGATGCTTTGCCTGATCC
>JAJZJJ010000690.1 GCA_021810175.1 Acidobacteriota bacterium
GTCGGCGCCTTCTACGACCTCGGGGCGGAGGGGCGAGTTCGCGCCCAGACCCGGCCATGCGAAGGAGGGACGCAGGTTGGCAAAGCCGCCGAGGGCGTTGCGAATCTGGAGCAGGCCGGCTTCCGGGCGCTCGCTGGGCGGCAGGCTGTTGAATTCGTTGCCGCCGACGGCTCCGAGGAGGACGGCGTCGCTTTCGAGAGCGGCGTCGAGGGTCTTTTTCGGGAGGGGAGTGCCTTCGGCCTTGATGGCGACTCCGCCGATGAGCTCGCTGCGGAACTGGAAATCGTATCCGCCGAGTTCGGCCACGGATTTCAGGATCCGAACCGCTTCGCCGGTGACTTCCGGCCCGATGCCGTCGCCGGCAACAATGAGAATCTTCAGCTTCTTCGTCATGAATTCCCTTAACCGTCCACGAGACGGGAGATTGAGCCGGCCGCGGTGCGACCGATGGCTTAGTTGACCGCCGGTTCGGCGGAGATCAGATCCTCGTGACGGCGATGATGCGCTACGAGGTTGATCAGATCCTGGTCGTAGATGGCCTTCTTGCGGTCGGCCAGTTCAGTAAAAGCGCGATAGGCAGTGTCGAGATCGGCCGGGGAGAGACGGTATCCCAGCTCTTCCAGACGGGACCGCAGCGCGTGGCGGCCGGAATGCTTTCCGAGCACCATGCGGTTGGTCGGGACGCCCACGGATGCCGGCGTCATGATTTCGTAGGTCAGAGGGTTGGAGAGCACACCGTGCTGGTGGATTCCAGCCTCATGCGCGAAGGCGTTGGCGCCCACGACGGCTTTGTTGGGAGCGGGTCCGAAGCTGATGGTCTCCGAGAGCTTCTGGCTGGCGGGATACAGTTGATTGAGCCTGAGGTTGTGCTGATAAGGATAGGCGTCGCCGCGGACGTGGATGGCGGCGGCTATCTCTTCGAGGGCGGCGTTGCCGGCGCGCTCGCCGATGCCGTTGATGGTGCACTCGATCTGGCGTGCTCCGGCGCGAACCGCGGCCAGGGTATTGGCGACGGCGAGGCCCAGATCGTTGTGGCAATGGGTCGAGAGGATCACGTTGTCGGCCCCGGGGACGCGTTCGCGGATCATGGCGAACATGGCCGCGTACTCTTCCGGCGTGGCGTAGCCGACGGTGTCCGGCAGGTTGATGGTGGTAGCGCCGGCGGCGATGGCTGCGCCGACGAACTGGCAGAGGAATTCGGGATCGGTCCGGGTGGAATCCTCGGGAGAAAACTCCACGTCGTCGACATAGGAACGGGCCAGGGCGACCATTTTGGCGGCCTGCTCGAGGGCTTCGGCGCGGGTCATCTTCAACTTGTACTGAAGATGAATGTCGGAGCTGGCCAGGAAGACGTGGATGCGCGGGCGCGCGGCCTTCTCCACCGCCTGGGCCGCACGCTCGACGTCCTCGCGGCGGGCGCGGGCGAGAGAGGCGATTTTGGGTCCGCGAATTTCGGCGGCGATGGCGGAGATCGCGGCGAAGTCGCCGTCGGAGGCAATGGCAAAACCGGCCTCGAGGATGTCGACGCCGAGATCGGCGAGGGAGTGCGCCAGGGCCAGCTTTTCATGATGGGTCATGCTGCATCCGGGCGACTGCTCGCCATCCCGCAGCGTGGTGTCAAAAAAGTGAATACGATTCTGGGTCATCGGTATCCCCGGAAGCCATTTTGCGCCCCGAAGATACAGTCTTGCAAAGGGCGGAGCATAAAGCAAATTTGTAATTCTTAGCTTTTCGATAAAAACAATTCATGTATGCTGAGTGCGGAGATTGAAGCGGCAGCATGGACCTATATCAGATGGAGACTTTTCTGGCGGTGGCGGAGGAGCGGGGGTTTTCGCGGGCCGCCGCACGGATGCGGAGGACGCAGCCGGCGGTCAGCCATGCCATCCGGAAGCTGGAAGAAGAAGTGGGAGAGCCGCTGTTTGAGCGGACCTCGCGGGAGGGTACGCCGACCGCCGCGGGCGAGCTGCTGCGGGGGTATGCGGAGCGGCTTCTGCGGCTGCGGGCGGAGGCGGTGACGGCGCTGGGGGAGCTGCGCTCGCTGGAGCGCGGACGGCTGACCGTGGCGGCGAACGAATATACGTGTCTGTGGCTGCTGCCGGTGCTGGATGCGTTCCGGCAGTCGCATGGGCGGATCGATGTGATGGTGCAGCGGTCGCTGGCGAGCAAGATTCCGGAGCTGCTGCTGGAGCGGGGCGCGGAGTTCGGAATTTTGTCGTTCCAGCCGGAGAACGAGCGCTTGCAGTCGATTGCGGTGTACACGGACTCGGTGGCATTTGTGGTGGCGCCGGGCCATGCGCTGGCCGGACGCCGGGAGCTGTCGATTCGCGAGCTGGGGGAGCAGAACTTTATTGCGCATATAGTGGCGTCGCCCCTGCGGCGGCGCATCATTGAAACCTTCGCCCGGCACCAGACACCTCTGAAGATGGGGGTGGAACTGCCGAGCCTGGAGGCGATCAAGCGCTTTGTGGCGGCGGGAAACGGAGTGGCGCTGGTTCCGGGGCTGACGGTGCAGCCGGAACTGGAGCGGGGCGATCTGGTGCAGGTGGCGGTGCCGGAGCTGAAGATCGAGCGGCAGCTGTGGCTGGTTTATCGCTCGCAGGCAACGCTGTCTCACGCGGGGCAGGCGTTTCTTTCGGCCATTCGACGGCTGGCGACCGAGCGGGGGCAG
>JAJZJJ010000691.1 GCA_021810175.1 Acidobacteriota bacterium
AAAGTTCGACCCGAGCCAGTACAGGGACGAGTACGAGGCGCGGGTGGAGCAGCTGGTCGAGAGCCGGCAGGGACGCGGGGCGGCTCCGGCAAAGGCGGCGAAGAAGAAGATGGCTCCGGTGATCGACCTGATGGACGCGCTGATGAAGAGCATGGCGCAGCATGAGGAGACGGCACCGCCGAAGAAGGGGCCGCAGCGGGTGACGGCTGCGGGGCACCGGAGGAAGAAGGCGAGTTAGGGATTGGCCGTGCGGGCCTTGTCGATGGCTGCGGCGATCTGCTCTGCGCTCTGGCCGCGGATGAGGATGGTTTTGTTGCGGGAGTGGCCGCCGCCGGAGATTTCGATGGCGGAGCGCGGGACGCCGAGCAGGCTGGAGAGGAATTCGATGAGGGCGGCATTGGCGCGGCCTTCGACGGGCGGGGCGCTGAGGGCGATTTTGAGGGCTGCGGATGGGCCTTCGCCAAGGACGCCGGCGACGGCGGTGCGGCTGGCGCGGGGAGCAACGCGCACCTGGAAGCGGGCTCCGTCGCGGGTGTCTGTGACGGGGAAGGTCATGGCTGGGCAGGCTCAGGCTCAGGCTGAGGCGTGGGGCGGTGCCCGAAGAGGGCGGTGCCGATGCGGACCAGGGTAGAGCCTTCTTCGATGGCGATTTCGAAATCGCCGGACATGCCCATGGACAGTTCGGAGAAGTCGAGGCGGGAATGGGCCTGGGCGAGGGTGTCGCGGAGGGTGCGCAGGCGGCGGAAGGCGGCGCGGGCGGCGCCGGGGTTGTCGTCCAGCGGGGCGATGGTCATCAGGCCGCCCAGGCGCAGGTGAGGCAGATCGGGAAGGCGTTCGAGGAGGGTCCGGAGCTCGGGGCTGTCGGGGGCGAGGCCGTGTTTGGTGGGCTCGGCGCTGGTTTTGATTTCGATGAGGACGGGAAGGGTGCGGCCGAGGGCGGCTGAGGCGTCATTGAGCCGCTCGGCGAGGCGGAGGGAATCGAGGGTGTCGACGGCGTCGAATAGCTCGGCGGCGCGGGCGGATTTGTTGGACTGGAGGTGGCCGATGAGGTGGACCTCAATGGGGGGAAGCTGGATCTGGCCGAGGCAGGCGCGCTTGGTCTCGAACTCCTGGACGCGGTTCTCGCCGAAGAGGGTGAGGCCAGCGCTGGCGGCTTCCGCGAGGGCATCCGCGGGTTGGGTTTTGGAGACAGCCATGAGGCGGACTTCGTTGGGACGGCGGCCGGAGTGGAGGGCGGCGGCCGAGATGCGGTCCTGAATGGCGGCCAGGCGCTGGGGGAAATCGTTCACACAAGTCATGGTAACGGCCGGGAGGCTCGAAGCGGCGCGTGCCGCTCATCGGGACAGCCGGTTGCAGCGGCCCGAAGCCGGAGTTCGCTATCAGCGGGTCAATGCGAGATCCCAATGAATTTCGGGCATCGTCGCATCGGCGATTTCGGTTGTGTATGGATCGGCTGCCAGGTCCGCGAGCGGGACCACGGCCTCAGGCATGCCACGATGCATAGCATAGAGGACCAGTTCTACTCTGCTGGTTACGCCAACCTTATCGAAGATATGGAAGAGATAATTTTTGACTGTGTGCTCGCTCAGTCCAAGCCTGCCGGCAATGGTTCTGTTCGAGAGACCGTCGGAGAGCAGAGACAGCACATCTTCCTCGCGGGTTGTCAGCGGTTTGGTCAGATGGCCGTGCGAGATCCTGAGCGGAGCAAAACCGGCAAACGCCTCGATTAGAGTACTCAGTTGTTCGCTTGTCGCCCAAATCTGGCCGGCGTGTACGCGATGGGCGCATTTGCAGAGCATGTCGAAGTGGCTCAGTGAAGGACAGAAGATACCTCTGGCGCCTCCCCGAAAGGAGTCGATCACGAGATGCTTTTCGGGTGAATCGAGGAGCATAACGACCTTTGGCCTGCCGCTGTCGCTGCGATGCATCTGACGAAGCGCCATGAAGCCGCCGAGGGGGCCGTCGGCAAGGCGCGCATGGAGAAGGCAAACGTCGGGGTGGAGGTCAGCGGCTGCCGATACCGTGTCAGCGCAAGTGGACGTCTGAGCCCCTACCTGAAACCCGTTTCTCCGTCCGAAGGCGTTGCTCATGAGTTCTCGCGACATGGCATCGTGATGCGCGATCATGATCGTGATTTTTCCGGATCTATTTGTGCGAGACATTGAATTGGCCCAAACAATTCGTGCGACACAATCAAACAAATTCAAGGTACAGGCCGCATTCTAGACATGTATGCCGGCATGTCAATGGCTCTCCGGGATATCTTTCGGCAATATTGCAGACGCGGCTGGTCCGGCCCGGGATTCGACACGAATCCGTCATAGACGACAGGTAACGTCGTGGTTATCTCATATAGTCACGTCCCTCCGTCACGGATATTTGGCAGCCGACCGCAATTGCGGGGATAAAGTGCTGCGCCGGAGTGATTTCCCGGGGCCTTTCGCTCCCCCGGCTACGCAGCAAGCGATTACCACTGCCGCTGCGCCCTGCCGGATCAGGGGCGCCGACACAGAGGATGACAGAGAAGAAGGGCCCTGCTGATCGCGACTGCAACTGTCCCCATGGTGGCGCAGATGTTATGGCGCAGCACCCGTGTTATTAAGGCGGCGCTGGCCGGGGGTAAATCCTCCGCCCCAAAGCCTGCAATGGAGGACAAAATACCGT
>JAJZJJ010000692.1 GCA_021810175.1 Acidobacteriota bacterium
CTTCACCAGAGCGAAGGCGGCGGCGATGACCACGCCGACATCGTCCTTCAGCTCTTCCGGGACGTTCGCGTAGACTTCCGGCTTGTGCTCCTCGATCCACTGGAAGGCGATGGGCAGGACGACCTCGCTGACCCAGCGCTGATAGTCTTCGAGGGCCTCCATTCCGGTAATCCACGAGGGGTGCGTTTCCCAGTCGCGGCGGGCGGCGAGGTGGTGCTGATCGTCGCACTCTCGCGGGATATATCTGCACCCTATCTTAATAATCGGCATGAATCGTTCAGTCCTTTCAGCGGTGAGGTTGAGGCTGGAATGCTCCGGGCGAGGAAACTGCGGGGAGCCGCGGAACGGCTGCCGCTCCGCTGCCGCGCGCGGGGACTTCCGGCTGCAGGTAAGCCTACAGGAAGAGCTCTGCCGCGCGATTCGTCCGGCGGGGACGGCCTTTCGTCGGGTTTCATCGCCCCTCGTCGGAGAATGGGTGCGGCTTCGCGAAGGCGGGCGCAGACTGCAGCCTGGGAGATATAAGCCATGCACAACAGAATGATCCTGATATTCGCTTTCCTCTGGACCGCCTTTGGGCTGACCGTTTCGCCGGTGCTTGCCCAGGGCCATCCTTCTCCGGCTTCCGCTCACTCCGCGGCCGCGGCATCGGGCTGGACTCTGCCGAAGGACACAGCGGTGGTTAGCCATGGGCCGCGCAGCTGGCGGTTTTCGGTGGTCTACAACATTGCCGACAGTACGGGGCAGATCGTCCGCCGTCAGCGGGTTGCGGGAGACTACACGCGGGGTCTGCCGCAGGATCAGGTGGAATGGCAGAACGTAACCGTGGAGGATGCGAATGGGGCAGCGGGCCCGTTTGGGGCTCCGCAGAAGCAAAGCTATATGGATGGGTTCCGCTATCGGGACGATGCCAACTCGCTGGCGCCGAATTTCTTCAAGTCCTTTCCGCCGGCGGCAGTAATGGAGCGTAATCTCGTCTGGGATACAAATATGTTCGAGATGTTCGGCCAGAGATATTTGAGCCAGCTGAAGCTCAACCAGCCGATTCACGCGATTCCGAACCAGAACATCGAGATGCCGGGGGTGGGAACAATCCGCAACCACGACGTAGCCCTGGAATGGGTGGGGAGATCGCGGCGCAACGGGCAGGAGTGCGCGCTGATCGACTACCGCGCGTTCTTTAACCCGCTGCACATCGACAACGGCGGTGTGAAGCTGGACGGGCGCAGCGACTACTGGGGCGAGATATGGGTTTCGCTGGCGACCCGGCAGATTGAATATGCCACGCTCTACGAGGAGGTGACCGGTGAGATGCAGCTGCCCGGGCAGACCGCGCCGCAGCCGCTCAGCATCTTCCGCATCGGCTCGTTCCAGCCGGTGAGCGCCGGCCACTGAGGCCCGCTATGAAAGTAACGAACGCAGGCACATTTCGGCATGCATGGGGATTCTCGCTGCTGTGGACCAACGTAGCGGTGGCGGTGGTGGATGCGGTGGTCATCGTCGCCGGGCAGGCGCACTCGGCCCGCGAGGTACTGCATCTTCTGGCCTTCACCTTTGTCTATGCCAACCTGATCAGCTTTCTGGCGATGCTGGTCCTGGGTTGGCTGACGCAGAGGCTTGCGGGTCGCAGATTCCCGCAGTGGGCGCTGGTATCGACGGGCATTCTCTTTTTCACCGCCGCCGGGTGCCTGGCGGCGCAGGGCATCCTCACTCTGGCCGGGGCCGCGCCCGCGCAGGCGTTCTGGCGGGAGTATTTCCAGACAATGCGCTTTGCCATGCCGCTGGCGCTGGTGTTCGGGCTGGGCGCGATGACGCACGCGTCTCTGCTGGGGCGGGTGCACAAGATGGAGCAGGCTCTGCATGAGAAGGAGATTGCCGAGGAGCGGTCGCGCAAGCTGGCCGCCGAGGCGCGCCTGCGCTCGCTGGAATCCTGGATTCATCCGCACTTTTTCTTCAACACGCTGAACTCGATCAGCGCGCTGATCGCCGTGAATCCGACACAGGCCGAACAGACGGTAGGGCGGCTGGCGACGCTGCTGCGGGCCGCGCTCGACAACAGCGACCGGTCGCTGATTCCTTTGCGCGAGGAGATTGGGATGGTGGAGAGCTATGCGGATATCGAGCGAGTGCGACTGGGAGGCAGGCTGCACGGGCGCATCGAGGTGCCGCCAGAGCTGGGGGCGACGATGGTGCCTCCGATGTCGGTGCAGTCGCTGGTGGAGAACGCGGTGAAACACGGCATTGTTCCGCGGCAGGAGGGTGGGGAGTTTGTGGTGACGGCGCGCGAGGACGCGCAGGGCGGCGTGCGCATCGAGGTGCGCGACAACGGTCCGGGCTTCGGCCTCGCCGATCTGCAGCCGGGCCACGGCCTGGACAAACTGGTGCAGCGCCTGGACGCGCTTTACGGAGAACGCGCCCGGCTGAACATTGCGCGCGAGGGAAGCTATTCTGTAGTCGCCATGGTGGTGCCTCGCGTATGAAGCTGCGCGCATATCTGGTGGACGACGAACCACTGGCGCTCGCGCGACTGCGGCGCCTGCTGGAACAGACGGAGCGGGTCGAGGTGATCGGTTCGACGACGAGGCCCGAGGAAGCCATCGCGGCGCTGAGTGAAGACCCGCCGGATGTATGCTTCCTGGACATCCAGATGCCGCGGCTTCATA
>JAJZJJ010000693.1 GCA_021810175.1 Acidobacteriota bacterium
CAACGTCAAAAAGCACTGGGCCATCCGCTTCACCTCCGACTGGCAGCCCACCCACTACGGCTTCTCGCAGCAGAACGAATTCGCCGGCTCCACCGGCATCGTCTACAAAATCGGCAAAATGCCCCGCTGAGCCCCGCGCATCGCGCGCACAGCAAAGGCCCGTATCTGCCCCCGGCTCAGCCGCAACCGCGCCGCCGTCATGCCGATCGGCTCAGGTCTGCGGCGTCCCAGTTCGTGTACCAGGCCTCGCGCGTCCGCGGCAGGCAGACCGCCTCCCTTGCCGGCCGGCGCAGAAGCACCTGGTTCACCGAGATGTCGCCCCGCTCGAATGCGACCGCCGATCCTGCCATGTACAGCAGCCAGATGCGGTAAACCTCCTGCGGCGCCTCAGCCAGAACCGCCGCCGCGTTCTTCTGCAGTCCCTGCACCCACAGGCGGAGGGTTTGCGCATAATGCTCGCGCAGATTCTCCACATCCCGCACCTCAAAGCCCGCCCGTTCCGCATGAGTGATGGTCTCGCACAGCGGCACGAGATCGCCGTCCGGGAACACGTACTTGTCGATAAATGAATCCCGCCGCGATGGGGCCCGCCGTGACCGGGCGATCCCGTGATTGAGAAAAAGGCCGCCCGGCTTCAGCAATTCCCAGGCAATAGCGAAATAGGCCGGCAGGTTTTCCCGCCCGACGTGCTCGAACATCCCCACGCTGGCCATCTTGTCGTATCGATAAGGAAGCCTGGGCAGCTCCCGGTAGTCGCGTACTTCCACAAAGCAGTTCCGTGTCAGCTTTGCGGACGAGATTCGGCGCGCCGCAAAACGCGCCTGCTGTGCGCTGAGCGTGATCCCTCGGCCTGCCGTGCCGTACCGGGAGGCCGCGTGAAAAACCAGGCTTCCCCAACCGCAGCCGATATCCAGAAACAAATCCTGGGCTTGCAGATCCAGCTTGCGGCAAATCAGATCCAGCTTGTTCTCCTGGGCCCGGCTCAGATCCTCCCCGGCATCCCTGAAATAAGCGCAGGAATAGGCCATCGTGGGACCGAGCCACGGCCGGAAGAAATCCGGCGGCCGGTCGTAGTGATACGCGATGGCCGCTCGATCTCGCTTCCGCGAATGCAGGCGCCCCCGCATCGCCCGGTTCGCCGCGATGGCCAGTGCCTTCCGCACCGCCCGTCCTGGCGCGCCGGATCGGCGCCCGGCGCGCCCCAGCACATAATCAGCCAGGCGCACCGCCTCGAACAAGTCGCCCTCGATCTCCACATCTCCCCGGATATAGGCCTCTCCCAGCGCCACCTGCGAAGGATTGCGAAACAGAGACTCCAGGCCCTCCGGCCTCCTGAATCGCAGCACAAAACACGGAACCGCGGCGGGCGAAGATGCCCAATGCCAGTTCGGCGTCTGCATCCGGAAGGGAGTTCCGCGGTAGTCGCGAAACAGCTCGTTCAGGAAAGCAGTTCGTCTCGAATAGATATCGATTAAAGCCATTTCGACCCTCCTCGTGCGCGTGATGGATTACGACCCTGACCTTTGCCCGCCGCCAGCTGCGTTTCGCGTGTCTCCTCCTCAAGGAGCCAGCGCCGCAACTGCAGAATCTCGTTCGCTCTCACGATGCCAACCGGCTTCGGCAGCGGGTGCCTCTCGACTACCACCACGTTCTCGGTATTCTTCAGCATCATGTCGCGGTGCACCTGGTCCACCGTTTCGCCCGGATGCGCCAGAACGTAGTCCCGCCGCGCCAGTTCTCGCATTTTGAAGTGGTGATCCGGCGGCTCGGCCCTCAACAGATCGTGCGGCTCCACAATTCCCATCAGAGCCCCCGCCCCATCCACCACCGGAATCAGCGCCGCGTCGCCCGGTACGAACGTTTCCAGCACTTTCCGCAACTCGTCCCCGCCCTGAAACACGCTGAACTTTGTCCGCATCACCTGATCGATTCGCGCCCGCATCAGCACCGGCACCGAATAATCCTGCAGCACGATCAGCCCCCGCTTCACCAGCTTGATCGTCATGATCGATTCGCGGCTGAACAGCCGCACGAAGCCATCCGCCACCATCACGCACACGATCAGCGGCAGCAGCGCATTCGGGTTGTGGCTCAGCTCGAACAGAAACACAATGCTCGTGAACGGAGCCCGCGCGATCCCGCCGAACACCGCGGCCATGGCCGCCAGCGCATAGAACGCCGGATCGCTCACAACCGTCGGCAGCCAGTGATGCATCAGCATCGCGAACGCCGCCCCCAGTCCGCCCCCCACCACAAGCGATGGCGCAAACACCCCGCCCGTCGTCCCCGAACCCAGCGAGATCACCAGCGCCCAGAACTTCGCCAGCGAGATCCCCACCAGATGCCCCGGCGTTAGACGATCGTTCAGCATCGCCCGGATGGTGTCGTAGCTGGTTCCCAGCACCTGCGGGTAGAAATATCCCAGCACTCCCAGAATCAGCGCGCCGATGACCGGCGACGAGATCGCCGCATACTTCCACTTCCGCCGGTCGAAGAAATCCTCCAGCCAGCCCAGTACCCGGATCATCGCCACACCCACGATCCCCATCAACACGCCCAGAATCGCGAACAGCCACAGCTCCCTCATGCCCGTCATTCTGAATGCCGGGGTTGGAAACAGCGGCGCCCAGCCCACGAAGTGAACGCGTACCC
>JAJZJJ010000694.1 GCA_021810175.1 Acidobacteriota bacterium
ACCCTCACCAGTAAATAGCCGCCGGATCACGGCAGATTCTATTTGTATCTTTATTGGTTACATTTATAGGAGGGGCGCAAATCCGCCCCTTTTCTGCCTGCCGCGCCTCAACCTCCCGCAAACAGATCGCGGATCGTCCGCGCCGTCTCCCGCATCGAGTAGCGCTTCCTGAAGCAGGGAATCGCGCGATCCGCGTAACCGCTGCGCTCTTCCGAATCCATCTCCAACCATCCCCGCAGCAGCTTCTCCGTCCCGGCCAGCGAATCCTCTTCCACCAGCCCCGCGCGATCCTCCGCGATATCTGGCCAGATGTTCACCTGGTTTGAAATCAGCACCGGACGCCCGCACGCCAGCGCCTCGGCCACCGCGATTCCAAAATTCTCCTGGTGCGACGGCAACACAAACGCTTCGCAACAGCGCAGCGCGCCCCATTTCACATCCCCGCTCAGCATCCCCGGCCAGTGCACTCGCTCTGCAATCCCTCGCGCCCTTGCCTGCCCCTGCAGTCGCACCTGCAATCCCACCTGATCCGGCCCGGCCATCACCAGATCCAGATCCCGCTCGCTCTGCGCGACCCGTGCAAATGCCTCCAGCAGCAGGTCGCAGCCTTTCTTCTCATGAATCCGCGCCATGAACAGCAGAAACCGTCGCGCACGGCCACCACTATCGGCAAGCTGCGGCATCCGCGCCAGAAAAGCTTCTCGCTGCGCCGCCGCGTCACCTTCCGGTTCCATCGCTCCGTACGGAACCGGAATTCCATTCCACAGGCTTGGCCGAAAGCTCGTGCCCGCCAGCTCGCGTTCCGTCTCGCTCGTGAACAGCACCGCTTTCGCGTCGCGCAGCACTGGATACTGCCATCGCCAGAACAGCGACTTCTTCAGCTTCTTCACCGGATACTGCTTGTTGAACCACGGATCCAGCGCCCCATGCGGAAACACCGCATACGGCACGCCGCGCTTCTGCGCTGCTGCGTGCACCGCCAGGTTCTGGTAGCTCCAGATGCCGTGCACCACCACCGCGTCGTAGTCCGCCGCGTGCGCCTCCAGCCATCGCCGCACTTCCGTCGAATATCCGAAGCGGCTCCTGCGCCCGCCCAGAGCATGCACCGGCGCGGCAACATCCCGCAGAAACTCCGTCTCCGGCTCATCCATGCAGAACGCTTCCGCCTCCACGCCCCACTCGCGATACGCACGCATCAGGTTGCGCACCGCCTGCGGCGGTCCGCCGTCCGCGGGCGATAGCGACTGAATCGTGTGGAGAATCTTCAATGGTGACAACTCTGGCCTATAGACAGTCTTTCACTTGGGAGCTTCTGGCATTGGACTCAGTGTACGGGAGGCCGCGCGCTCTGTATCGCGCCGCCTTCCCTGCATCGCATTTTTCTCAACACTGATCTTCTTCCTTCGCTCTTTACTTGTGAATATTTTGCAACCAATCTCGCTATCGAGGAGGTCGCCGCGCCGCTCATTCCGTACGCCGGACCGGCGCACTCAACGTCGCGCCACTATCTGTCGCACAGTTCGATCCCCAACTCAATCCTCTTCCATATCACCTGGAGAATGCACAATGAAAATCTGCAGAGCACTTCTCATTCCATGCGTCCTGCTGCTCACCTCTGCGGGCGCCGCCGCGCTACCCCAGGCAAAACCAAAAGCCGCCCAACCCCTCGCGGCGCACCGCACACACGCCGTCCCGAAGTTCTTCCGCCTTCACTTTGTACTCAAGGAACTTCAGGGCAAGAAGGTCCTCAACATCCGAAACTACACCACCGAAATATCTGTCGTGTCCCTCTCCCAGACTCTGCGTCACGACTTCCAGCCCTTCATGAATCCTTACGATGTACATTCCATCCACAATGGCACGCGCGTCCCGGTCCAGACCGCGCCAGGCAAATACAACTATGTCGAAACAGGAGTCGATATCGATTGTCGGAACGCGGCACTCATCGGCAACCGCCTCGCCATGACCGTCACCGGAAACATCAGGACCATCCGGAAAGACAAAGCGTTGCAAGCCAGGTCGCAGCTTTCGCCTCCCTTCATTCGGGAAAACCGCTGGAGTTCCCAGGTCCTCGTCCCCATCGGGAGATCCACCGTTCTCTTCACCTCCGATGACCCGGATTCCCCCAACACCATGGAACTCCAGCTCACCGCAATCCCTATCCAGTGACCTGCGCCATCCCAAACCTGCCGCTTGCCCACCCTCGCGCAGCTAGGGTGGGCCTTTGCGGCGAAGCCGCGATTCGCCGGACGCGCAGTCCCCATGCGGTCGGCGCCCTCACCGCACCACCCAGCGCACCAGCAGCACAATCACCACCAGCGGAAGCACAAACACCGCCCACAGCCCCGCCACCACGCCGGCCAGAAACAGCCTGTCCTTCCACGTGTGCCGGTGCGGTTCCGCAATGTGCCGCGTCATCAGTCGGTAATTCCGCCGGTTTGCCTTCCACGCCACCACAAACACATCGCCCGCAAACGGAACCGACCCAACCAGCACTTCGATCCCTACATTCACCGCCATCCGCGCCAACGTCACATAAGGAACTCCCCGCAGCCACGCCGCCACAATCAGAATCAGCGACGCCAGCCCCGCCAGCACATCACCAAAGCCCGGAATCAGCCCAATCACCCCGTCAAAACCAATCCGAATC
>JAJZJJ010000695.1 GCA_021810175.1 Acidobacteriota bacterium
GTCCTCGAACTTGTCGCGCTGCATTTTGCGCGCTTTCCCAGACTATCGAGAGTTTTCGTTTTCTGTCAAGCTTTTCCGGAAGTTTTTTACTTCCCGCTCAACCCCCTCAATTCGCCTGCGCGCCGGACCGACTTCTGTCGCCCGCCTGCAGCACCAAAACTCGTAAAGATCTCATCGGAGCAAACGACTCCGACCGGCCTTATGGCCAGAACTGCAATGGTTTGTCGGCTTGGATGGAGGCACTTACGGCCTTAGCAACTTTGCCCCTGCCGGATCTCTGCGGCGTCTCACGCCGGGTCCGTCCAGTGACTGCTTCCAGTGCCTTGCAACCGAACCTCAGAATAGCAAGCTTACTGCATTCTTGCAACTCGTCTGGTTAGATGCGCGCCGGAAGCCTTCCATCATTCGCTTCCACTGCTTTTTTGCCCTCTATTTTCCGCCCTGCTCAGCAGGACAAGAGAGCCATCAACCAAAGTGAGATTAGCAATAGCCCGGCCTCCGCGCAACTGTTGAAAACCTCCGGAAATTGTTGAAAACTCAATCATCCCCGCTCAGTACAAGGCGTTACCGATTCCTGCAATCCCCGTATCCGCCTTCAACCGGCCGCAACTCCCCCAGATACCGCCTCCAAAACACGGCCACGAAGAACGCATCGCACCCTGCTATCCCCTCGGAATCACTCCCAGCTCCGTCAGCCCGTTCACGAAAAACTGCATCGCCAGCGCCACCAGCAGCAACCCCATGATCCGCACCAGGATCCGGATGCCCGTCTCCCCCAGAATTCGCCGGATCCGGTCTGCGCCCACCAGCACCCCGTAGCTGGCCAGCGCCGTCACTCCGATCGACAGCAGAATCGCGCCCATCTGCCACCAGTTCTGCGACTCGCCCACCAGCACCATCACGCTTGAAATCGCGCCCGGCCCTGCCAGCATCGGTATCCCCATCGGCACAATGCTCGCATCATCCTTGTGCGCAGCCTCCTCGGCCTCTTCGCTCCGCTCCTGCGTCGGCGACCGCTTCGCCTGCAGCATGTCAATGCCGATCAGCAGAAGGATCAGCCCGCCCGCGATCTCAAACGCCGGCAGCTTGATCCCGAACAGGCTGAAGATGTACTGCCCCGCCATCGCAAACGCCGTCAGCACGATAAAACACGTCAGCGACGCCCGCCACGCCATCCGCCTCCGCCCGCGCGCATCCGCCCCGTCCGTCAGCGCTATGAACGAAGGAATCGCCGCAAACGGATCCACCAGGAAGAAAATCGAGCTCAGCGCCAGCAGAGAAAACTTCACCATCGGCGAGTGCAGCGCATCCGAAGCAGCAGTGGCAGGCGAAACCATCCGGTATCCGGCTCCTCAAAAACAACCTTCCAGCCATCATGCCAGAGAATCACCCCCGCACTCCCCCGTTTCCGCCTTTTTCCTCCCGACCCACCTCACGCCCCATTCGCCACCCTGGCACCACCCCACTCCCGCCCCGCGTCCACAAGCCTCCCGCAGCTATAATGCAAGATTGGATTCACCTCAAAGGAGCGGCACCCCAATGCCCATTCACCCCACCAGCAAGATCTGGCACAACGGCAACCTCATTCCTTGGGAAAAGGCCCAGATTCACGTCATGAGCCACGTCGTCCACTACGGCTCATCGGTCTTCGAGGGCATCCGCTGCTACGCGCAGCCGCAGGGCGCCGCCGTCTTCCGGCTGCCCGAGCACATGCAGCGCCTCCTCGACTCGGCACGCATCTACCGCATGCCCATCCCCTACTCGCTCGACCAGCTCTGCTCGGCCGTCGTCGAACTCATTGAGGCTAACTCCATCGCTCCCTGCTACATCCGCCCCATCGCCTTCCGCGGATACGGCGAAATCGGCGTCAACCCCAAGAACTCGCCCGTCGAGATCTACATGGCCAACTTCCCCTGGGGCAAATACGTCACCGGCGATCAGGGTGCTGACGTCTGCATCTCCTCCTGGAACCGTCTCGCGCCCAACACCATGCCCGGACTCGCCAAGGCCGGCGCCAATTACATGAACGCGCAGCTTATCCGCATGGAAGCCGACGTCAACGGCTACTCCGAGGGCATCGCCCTCGACGTCAACGGCTACCTCGCCGAGGGCTCCGGAGAAAATCTCTTCCTCGTCCGCAACGGCGTCCTCTACACCCCGCCGCTCGCCAACTCCGTCCTCTCAGGCATCACCCGCGACTCCATCCTCACCCTCGCCCGCCACATCGGCATCCCCGTCGTCGAGCAGGGCATCCCGCGTGAGATGATCTACATCGCCGACGAAGTCTTCTTCGTGGGCACCGCCGCCGAGGTCACCCCCATCCGCTCCGTCGACCGCATCCTCATCGGCGACGGCAACACCGGGCCCCTCACCAAACAACTGGGGGAAGAGTTCTTCAGCATCGCCAACGGCCTCAAGCCCGACCGCTTCGGTTGGCTCACGCCCGTCAACGTCGCCTCCGAACAGCCCGTCAACGCATAACTTCCGCTCCACCCCAACGCAAAAGAGGCAGCCCACCGCGGCTGCCTTTTTTACTTGCACTAGTCATCATGGAGTGACCGGTCCACTGCGCTGACCGTGGGTTAAGCTGTGAGCCGAAGCGGTACACAGATCAGAGCCACAAGCGGAGGAACCGGTCATGAAGAAGA
>JAJZJJ010000696.1 GCA_021810175.1 Acidobacteriota bacterium
CCGTGGAAGTGGATTATCTCTACAGGCAGAACCATATTGAGATTGCCGAAGACGGCGTAATGACCGTGCTGGTGAAGCAAGGGTTTTACGAGTTCAACGCGAACGATGGCCTGGTGCGAACCTTCCAAGGGCGGGCCCTGGTGTTTGGGAATCCGACGCGCGCGACCGTGGTGCGGACATCGCATCAGGTGATGCTGCCGCCGGCGGAAGCGTCGCGCGGCGACGTGCCGGTCGTGATGCACAAACTGCGAGTGCAGCACTTTGACCGCAAGCGCGTCGAGAATACCGATTCGCTGGTGGTGTGGAGCAGCCTGCGGTCGAAATACCTGTCGCAGGCGAATGCGCAGCTTGCTTATGAGTATGCGGGCTATCCGGGCTTCGAGCCGGGATGGTACTGGGATCCGTGGGGCATGGGCTACACGTGGATGCCCGGATACGGAATGTTCTGGAATCCGTTTGGATGGGGTTTCTATTCGCCGATCTGGATGAGCTATGGCTATCCGTATTACGGAGGCTACGGCTATGGAGTGGCCAGCAACTACGGCGGAAACGGTGGGCGGGTGCTGGCAGGACGGAATTTCGCTGAGAGCCGCAGCTTCGGTCGAGGGAGCGGTGGATTCCAGGGCGGGCCGGCGCGCGCGTTCTCGGGCGGCGGTTTCCACGGCGGCGGCGCAATGGGCGGTGGCTTTCACGGCGGCGGAGTCAGCCTGGGTGCTGGCGGCTTTGGCGGCGGTGGCCATGCGAGCGTCGGCGGCGGCCACGGACGTTAAATCAGACAGAATCCAAAACAACAAAAGGGAGTGCCAATTGGCGCTCCCTTTTTTGTAGCTGCGGTGGTTTCATTTCGAACGCATTGCAAGGGCGCCGTTGGTTGCTGTGCGTTCCCGCGAGTGGGGAAGTGCCGGTGCTGCTGAGGGGATGGTGGCGCGGAGCAGATCGGTCCTGCAAAGGCTTGAGCGGGCAGCACCGCCGGGCGCTGCCAGGGGATATCGGGATCTAATCCTGGAGCAGGAAAAAGGAGCGCCATGCGGCGCTCCTTTTTTGTAACTGCATGGGTTGCATTACCAGACGCGGCACTTGTGGGCCGGATCCATGGGCTGGCCGACGTGGCAGGAGAATGCCTTGTCGAACTGAGGCATATTGACGATGACGCCTTTGACGCGGATGGCGTCGGGGGCGTGCGGGTCAGACTGAATGAGCATGCGGGTGAATTGCGGGCGCATGTTGGAGCACCAGTTCTGCGCGAAGGCGATGAAGAACTGCTGCTGAGTGGTGTACTTGGCCGCGGCGGCGCTGGCCGCGGGTCCGGCGATGTGGCCACCGTCCATGGCTTCGCGGGCCATGAGCGCCATGAGGGCGAGACGGAGGCCGCCGTTGTCGGCGGTGTCTTCGCCGAGGGTGAGCTTGCCGTTGACGTGCAGGCCGGCGTCGGTGAAGCTGCTGTACTCATTCACGATGCAGGCAGTGCGCTTGTCGAAGTTGGCGCGGTCCTGCGGGGTCCACCAGTCGTGAAGGTTGCCGTAGCCGTCGAACTGCGAGCCCTGGTCGTCAAAGCCGTGGGTGAGCTCGTGGCCAACGACGGCGCCGATGTGGCCGTAGTTGACGGCGGCGGGCTGGTTTTTGTCATAGAACGGAGGTTGCAGGATGCCGGCCGGGAAGTTGATGCTGTTCTGGCTGGGATCGTAGTAGGCGTTGACGGTGGGCGGAGTCATGAACCACTCGTTGCGGTCCACGGGCTTGCCGATTTTGTTGAGCTGGTAGGCGGTTTCAAACTCGCGGGCGCGCATGGAGTTGGGGAGCGCGTCGTTGGGTTTGATTTCAAGTTTGGCGTAGCTGCGCCACTTGTTGGGATAACCGATTTTGTCGGCGATCATGTGCAGCTTTGCGATGGCCTTGGCCTTGGTGGCGGGGCTCATCCAGTCGCTCTGCTCGATGTCCTTGCCCATGGCGGTCTCGATGCCGTGGACCATGGTGAGGGCTTCATGCTTCATGCCGGGCGTGAAGTACTGGGCCACGTAGAGCTGGCCGAGGGCGTCGCCGAGGGTGCGATTGGTGGCATTGACGCAACGCTTCCAGCGGGGCTGCTGCTGGGGTGTTCCGGTGAGGTCACGGCCGTAGAAGGAGAAGCTTTCGGCGTCGAACGCGTGGGGCAGCTGCATGGAATAGGAGTCTGCCAGGTGGAAGCGCATGTAGCTCTTGAGGGTCGAGAGCGGCGTGTCGTCGATGGCTTTGTTGAGGCCGGTGAAGAAGCCGGGGACGGCGACGTTGAGCGATGCGACCTTCGGGGAGCCGATGTCCTTGAGGTATGCGGGGACATCCAGGACCGGAACGGTGGGCGCGAAGGCCTTGATGGTTTCCATGTGGTAGGTCTTGTGGGGATCGCGCCGTTCGACGATGCCCATGGAAGCCCTGGCGAGCTCGGTTTCAAACTGCATGACGTTTTTGGCTTCTGTCTGTGCCTTGGCCACGGGGTCACCGAGCAGGTGGAGCACATTGGCGATGTGCTGCTGATACTGCTGGCGGAGTTTTACGCTGCGCGGGTCAGTGCGAAGGTAGTAACCGCGATTGGGCAGGCCGAGGCCGCCCTGGTCGATGACGGCGATTTCCCTGGTGGCGTTCTTCAGATCCTGCTGGGAGCCGAAGTTTA
>JAJZJJ010000697.1 GCA_021810175.1 Acidobacteriota bacterium
CCGTGTGGCATGGGGTGGGCATTGCGATGCTGGCGCTGTTTCTGGCGCTGAGTATTGCCGGCAGGATGGACGAGCATAGTTTCGTCGCCATTCTTGCCGCGATGCTGGGTGTCGCCAACGGAGCTTCGGGGATGATTCTGAAGTGGAAGATGCAGATTGGCTGCGCGGTGGTGTGGTGGACCGCGTCGGTGGTGGCGTGTTTTGGCTCCCGTTCGCAGCTGGCGGTGGTGTTCTTTGCGGCGATCTTTCTCTGCCAGATTGTGTTTGGCATTTACGCGATGATCAATGAATCGCGGCGGCGCGTGCAGGGAGCGGCCCATGCCTGAGCTGCCGGAGCTGAATCCCGTGATTCACGGCAAGCTGCGGCTGGCGCTGCTCTCGCTGCTGGCGGGCGTGGAAGAGGCGGAGTTTACGTGGCTGCGGGCCCGCACCGGCTCGACGGATGGGAACCTGGGCGCGCAACTGCAGAGGCTGGAAGAGGCCGGCTATGTGAAGGTGAAGAAGCGGTTTGTGCAGCGCAAACCGCAGACGCTTTATCGCATGACGGAGAGCGGGCGGGCGGCGCTGACCGAGTATGTGCGCGCGCTGAAGCAGTTGCTGGGGGCGTCGCTGGAGGCGAAGTGAATGCGGGCGCATGCCCCAGACCAGGCGAAGCGGGCGCGGATGCCGGACGATTCTGCCATGTTTGCGGCGATATTTTTGAGCCCGTCACGATTCCCTGCGATGGCGCGATGCCAGTCCGGTTCGCGCCATCTGTCCAGGGGAGTGGAGACAGCGATTAATGGCCGGATGCGCCGGCGGTTTCGGCACCCTGAAGTTCCAGCTTGATGAGGCTGGGATTGACGGTATTGGGATCGGGCATGACCGGTTTACCGGCGGCGATCCGTTCCATCTCCGTGCTGGCCAGCAGGAATGCGCCGATGCCCTTGGGATCGTTGGGATCGGTCTTTTGGGAGACGTAATAGGCGTAGCTGCCGTCGCGGTAGGGATGGCCGCCGAGGCCGGCGCCCTTCACGGTTCCGGTGAGCGTGATCTGGCCGTTGGGTCCGGTCTTGATGAACTGGCGGAGGATGCCGGCGTAGCCGCGTTTGGCCACTTCCAGATAGTGAGGCGGCAGATAGCCGAGCCGCACGCCGCGGGCCAGGGCGTAAACGAACATGCAGGAGGCCGATGCCTCAAGGTAATTGTCCTTTTGGCCGCCCTTGTTGAGGACTTCCCACCAGACGCCGGTCTCGGGGTCCTGGACGCGGGCGATGGCGGGCGCAAGCCAGCGAAGCTGCGCGATCAGCCGGGCGCGGCCCGGGCTGCCGGCGGGGAAGCTGGGGATGGTGTCGACCAGAGCCATCATGTACCAGCCCATGCCGCGGCCCCAGAACTGGGAGGAGTCGCCGGTGATCTTGTTGGCCCATCGCTGCATTTTCGACTGGTCCCAGCCGTGGTAGAGGAGGCCGGTTTTGGGATCGCGTGTGTGCTCGTAGATCAGTTCGAACTGGAGCGCGATGTCGTTGAACTTCTGGGGATGGTTGAATCCGGCGGAGTATTCGGCGTAAAAGGGCTCGGCCATGTAGAGGCCGTCAAGCCACATCTGATTGGGGTAGATCTGTTTGTGCCAGAAGCCGCCCAGGGGGTTGCGGGGCTGCTGCTGAAGCTGGTTGTAGAGAAATGTGGCGGCCTTGGCGTAGCGGGGATTGAGCGTGACGCGGTAGAGGAGCAGGAGCTGGCGGCCGAGCAGGATGCTGTCGAGCTCGTGCGCGGAGGGGACGTAGGTGGCGATGGAGCCGTCGGGGCGTACAAAGTGGTCTACCGAGGCCTTGATGTAGGCGAGGTAGCGGGTGTTGCCGGTGTCGGACCAGACGGAGTCCATGCCTTCGAGGAGCGTTCCCAGTTGGTAGTTCCAGTTCCAGCGGCCGCCCGGGGGCTCGAAGTGGCCGTCGGGCCAGCGGGTGATGACCTCATTCGCCAAGCGCTGGGAGATGGGCTCGTGCGCGGTTTGGGCCTGGACAACTGCGACTGCGGCTATGCCGGCCAGCAGCAGGATGGAAGCGAAGCGATAGCACATTTTCATGACGGCTCCGAGGGTTCCGGCTCAACATCGCGGGCCGGCAGGATTGACGCGGCGCGGAAGGCGGGTTGCGGGCCGGTTAATGAACTCACTGTATCCGCTGCAAGGGCCGGGGGACAAATTTTGTTGCGGAGCGATGCGCCGGCGCACGCAGACAGAAAGCGGCGCAAGGGCAATTGGGGCCGCAGGCGCCGGCTTTTTGCGCACGACGGCGCGGGCAAGCCAGCACCGCGGAGGCAAGAAGAGAGAAAAGCGCAAAGAAAGATCGCGATGCGCGGAATTGTGCACCAACCCTTGTGAAATCCACAGATTGTTTCGCGATTTGCACTTGCATGCACAGATGCGGTGGGCCTACGCTTCCATTCCAGTTGGTGAACCTGAAGCGAATTGGGATCGCAATTCCGGTTCGGTGCGACGATGTAGGCTCGGTTGAATTCGCCGTTACAAAAGCTGGTTTATCCGGCTTGTGGAAGGACGGAGGAAGTCGGATTTACATCCAAAGCCAAGCGGAAGGTGCAACGCCCGATTGGACACGAAGATTCATCCCTCGGCTTGTCCGAAGGATGCAAAGTTCGGGTAGA
>JAJZJJ010000698.1 GCA_021810175.1 Acidobacteriota bacterium
TGATTTCACTGCGCTCACCGGCCGAATGCCCCGCCCTCAGGACGGAAACACGTACCCATCCTCGCGGAACACGCTCAGGCACGCCTCCACCACGTCCGCATCGAAGTACTTCCCCCGCCGCCGCACAATCTCCTCCAGCGCCGCATCCGTCCCCAGCGATTCCCGGTATGGACGGTGCGATGCCATCGCCTCCGTCACATCCGCTACCGCCAGAATCCTCGCCTCCAGCAGAATCTCTTCGCCCTTCAGCCCCTGCGGATACCCCGACCCGTCCAGCCGCTCGTGGTGCTGCCGCACAATATCCGCGATCGGCCACGGAAACTTCACATTCCGGATAATGTCGTAACCCATCTGCACGTGTTCCCGGATCAGGCTGATCTGCGTCGGCGTCAGCTTCCCCGGCTTCGTCAGAATCTCAGCTGGCACCCCCATCTTGCCCAGGTCGTGGATCGTCGCCGCCAGCCCCAGCCCCTGAATCCGTTCCTCCGCCAGCCCCATCTTCTGCGCGATCCGCGTCGCCAAATCCGCCACCCTCCGCTGGTGCCCCGCCGTATACGGATCCCGCTGGTCCACCGTCTCCGCGATCACCTGAATCGTCTGCTCCAGGCTCGTCATCAGATCCCGCTCGTACTGCTCCTTCTCCGCCGCCGTCCGCACCGTCCGGATTCCGTATCCCAGCGCCGCCGCAAACTGATCCACCAGCCGCCGCTCCGCCTCCGACCATTTCCGCGTCGTATCCGCATACGCCGTCAGGCATCCCACCGAATCGGCCGACAGCTGGAACGGCACCGCGATGATCGACGAAAACCCCCGCGACAACGCCTCGTCCCGGAACGGCGCCATCCCCGGATCGCTCGCGATGTCCTCCGTCACCTGCGGGCTCTTCAGCGCAATCGCCCGCCCCGTCGGCCCCTTTGAAAACTCCCCGCCATCCAGCATCACCTTCGCCCGCGACAGATACCCATTCTCCGCGCCGTAGTGCGCCACCGGCGTCACCTGCCGGTTCGTTCCCGGATGCGCAATTCCCACCCACGCCATCCGGTATCCGCCTGCTTCCACCGCGATCCGGCAGTACTCGCTCAGCAGCTCTTCTTCCGATTCCGCCTTCAGCAGCGCCCGGTTCATCTCGCTCAGCAGCAACACCTCCCGCAGGTGCTGCCGCAGCTCCGCTTCCAGATGCTTCCGCTCCGTGATGTCCTGGAAAAATCCCTGGTAATAGGCCGCCCGCCCCTTTTCATCGCTGATCCGCCGCGCCGTCACCGAAGCAAAAAACGGCGTCCCGTCCCGCTGCCTCCATGCGCATTCCAGATCCTGTACCTGGCCTTCCTGTTCCAGCCTCTCGATAAACGCGCTCCGTTCGTCGCGGCTCACCCAGCAATGCAGGCCCTCCCGCATCGTGTGCGCCGCCTCTTCGCTCGAATCGTAGCCCAGCATCCGCGCCCCGCCCGGACTGATCGACTGCAGCCGCGAATCCGCACCCAGCTTAAAAATCCCTTCCGGCGCCTCTTCGAAAATCGACCGGTATTCCCGTTCCGCCAGCCGGATCGCCTCTTCCGCCGCCTTCTTCTCGCTGATGTCCTCCATCACGCAGCAAATCATCGATGGCTTCCCCGCCTGGTCCCGAATACAGGCCGCCGAGATCGCCGTCCAGATCGTCTTCCCGTCCTTCCGCACGAACTGCCGCGTCGCCGAGTAAACCCCGCTCTCCCCTGACAGCATCCGCTCGAACGCTCCCCGATCCGCCCCCGCGTCCTCGCCCTGCGTCGCCACCGACCAGTCCGCTCCCAGCAGTTCCTCCCGCGTGTATCCCAGAATCTCGCACAGCCGGTTGTTCACCGCCACAATCTTCCGCTCGATCGTGCCCACGCCCATCCCCACCAGCGGCAGATCGAAAAAGCTCCGGAACCGCTCCTCGCTGAGCCGCAGCGCCTCCTCGGCCTCCCGCAGCTCCGTCATGTCCACCAGATACCCCAGCATCGCCGGGCCATCCGCCAGTTCCACCTTCCCCGCCTGCAGCAGCGCCGGAAATTCCTCGCCGTTCCTCCGCCGCGCCAGCCCGCGCAGTTCCACCGGCGTAAATACCCCCATCTCCTGCTGCCTGGCTCGTTCTTCAACCCGCGGCAGCGACTCCGCCGCCCACAATTCCGTAAAGCTTCTGCCGATCAGCTCCGCCGGCTCCCGAAATCCGAACATCTCCGTGTACCGCCGGTTCACCTGGATCAGCTTCCCCGCCCGTCCCATCCCGATCGCATGAGGAGCCTCCTCGAACAGCGTCCGGAACCTCTGCTCGCTCTCCCGCAGCGCCTGCTCTGACCGCGTCACCTCCGTCATGTCCAGGAAAAACGCGATCACCGCCGGACCATCCGGCAGCGTTACCTCCGCCACCTTCACCCGCATCGGAAACAGCGTCCCGTCACCCCGCCGTCCCATCGCTTCGTAATCCGTCGACCCCGCGGTCCCTTCCCGGTGCAGCCGGATCTGCTCCTCGATCAGCTGCAGCGACTCCGCTCCGTAAAATACCCGTACGTCCGCCCCCTCCAGATCCTTCCCGCTCGGCACGCCGAACAGCTCGTGGAACCGCCGGTTCCCATAGAGGTGCCGCCCGTCTCGCGCCATCCGGATCGCCATCGGAGACTCCTCCA
>JAJZJJ010000012.1:0-3607 GCA_021810175.1 Acidobacteriota bacterium
TTCCGATCTCTCATCGGATAGGCGCAATAGAACTTCACGCCGGCAGCGGCGCCGCCCATGGCCAGAGCGGTATTGCCGCTCAGCACCGCGTACTTCGTGTCCGCCATCGGCAGCGGCCGGGCAAACGGTTTGAAGTTTTGCGTGGCGTAGTCGTATCCGGCGCGGGCCACGGCGATGTTCTCCTCGGCAACCTCGGGAGCCTTCTTCCCGAACTGCTCGCGGATCACCTCTTCCAGCGCCTGAAATCCGATGCCCATCATGCTGAGCGCCGCGCCGATGGCCAGCGTGTTCTGCGCCACCTTGTTGCGCGCGATGTCGGCAAGCGTGGAAACCGGCAGCGGACACAGCTGAACGCCATCGGCACGATAGCCGGGCTTGATGGTGTCGCTGTTGTAGATGCACGCGCCGCCCGGCCCCAGCAGCGTCAGGTGGCGATCCATGGTGTCCTGGTTGAGCGGAATGAGGAGGTCCGTCCGATCGCCCATATTTGTAACCGGCGCGGTTCCAGTACGAATGGTGAGAAACGTATGTCCACCGCGAATGATGGACTGATACGCGTTATAGGCGTTGAGATGAAGCCCGCGGCGGCTGAAGATTTTTGCGAAGATGTCGCCGGGGGTTGCCACGCCCTGTCCGGCGGCGCCACCGATACCGATAGCGAATGTATGGCTCATGATCCGCTCCTGGAGAGACAACGGAACTAACAGCCAGCTCTGAGTGCGAATCAGCATACACCCCGGAGCGGACGGTTCAACAGGGGCGCATGAAAAGAATGTTGACGCGAATCGGTTTCGGAGACCGCCCGGGAGTGCAATCGCAGGGCTCCGCACAGGCCGCCGCGGTCTCGGCGCCACAGGATTTCAGTGCCACTGGGCGTGCAGCAGAAATTCCCGGTTGCCCTCCGTGCCGGTGATGGGGGACTCGATCAGCTCGATATCGCCGCCGCCCAGCTCCTCCACACACCCGCGAACGCGCTCGATGGCAAGCCGGTGCGCGGCGGGGTCGCGGACGATTCCGCCCTTGCCGATATGCTCCCGGCCAGCCTCAAACTGCGGCTTGACCAGAATTACAGCCTCCACGGCCGCATCCGCCGAACTGGCGTGGCGCACGGCCGCGAGCACCGGCGGCAGCACCAGCGTTGCGGAAATGAACGAGACATCCATCGCGAAGAAGGAGATTCCCGCCGGCAGATCGCCAGCACTCAGCAGCCGCGCATTCGTCCGCTCCATCAGCGTCACGCGGGGATCGTCCCGCAGGGTCTGCGCAATCTGTCCGTATCCGGTATCGATGGCCAGCACGCGGGCGGCGCCATGCTGCAGCATGCAGTCGGTAAAGCCGCCGGTGGAAGCGCCGGTGTCCAGGCAGAAGCGGCCGTGCAGGTCGATCTTCCAGTGCGTCAGCGCGGCTTCCAGTTTCAGCCCACCGCGGCTCACGTAGCGCAGATCCGAACCCAGCAGGCGAATCGGCGCATCACCGGGAACCGCATGACCCGGCTTGTCGATCTTCTGCTCTTTCACCAGCACGCGGCCCGCCAGAATCAATGCCTGGGCGCGCTCTCGTGTGGGAGCCAGTCCGCGCTCCACCAGCAATTTGTCCAGTCGTGCTTTCATGGCCGCTGTTTTGCGGATCGAATATTCCGGCTCGGCGCTCAGCCGCCTGGACATTCAACCGCCTGCTGTTCCGCATCCTAATCGCAGAATGCCGGACGCATTCCCAGAATAAGCTGCCATGGCCGACGACACCACCCATCCACAAAACCGCCGCCGTCGCCTTCATCCGCTGTCCTGGATCGGCTGGGTACTGGCCGTGCTGATTCTTGCGGCCGCGGCGGGACTGGCGCATCATGCCGCCTGGCTGCGCCGCCATTTGAACCAGGCGCGCGGACACGCCGCTCAGCTCCAGCTGCGGCTGAATCGCGCGAACCGAGTCGTGAAGGTGCTCACTTCGCCGCACACGAAGCACATGATGCTGACAGACAGCAGCCGGCCGCCGCGCCCGTCCGGTGAGGTCAGCTGGTTGTCTCGCAACGGCGCGCTGGTCTTCGTGGCCGGGAGCTTGCATCCCCTGCCGCAGGGCAAAAGCTATGAGCTGTGGCTTGTGCCGGGTAGCGGCAAGGCTCCGCTGCCGGCCGGGCTGTTCCGTCCCAGTCAGGACCACACCGCGACCGTGCTGCTGCCGCCTCTGCCCGCGAAAATTCAGCCCAGCCGCTTCCTGGTGACAGTGGAACCAACGGCCGGGTCGGCGACGCCATCCCCTCCGTTCATTTTGCAGTGGCAGCCACCGCGCTGATCGGGCACGCGGTCGCCCCATCGCGATACACTGTCCCGTTCGATGCAAAAATCTCCTGATCGACTGCTGGGAATCCGATCCGCTATGGAAGCAAAAAAACTGGTCACTCTCGCTGTGGACATAGGCGGTACGGGGCTGAAGCTGCTCGCCCTGGACCACGAAGGAAAGCCTGTCACCGAACGCCTGCGCATCCCCACCCCCAATCCGGCAACGCCGCTGCGGCTGCTCACCGCGCTGGACAAGCTAAAGGCGCAGATGCCGGCTTTTAACCGCATCAGCGTCGGCTATCCGGGCGTGATTAAAAAAGGCGTGGTGCTGACGGCGGCCAACCTGCATCCGCGCTGGATCGGGTATCCCCTGGAGGCGGAGCTGCGCAAGCGCTGGCGCAAGCCCGTGCGCGTGGCCAATGACGCTGCCGTGCAGGGCTTCGGAGCCATTCAGGGGCGCGGCGTGGAGATGATTCTCACCGTGGGCACCGGCATGGGTTCGGCGCTTTTCACCGACGGGCATCTGTGTCCCGGACTGGAGCTGGGGCATCACCCGTGGCGCAAGAAGACCTACGAGGATTATCTGGGACGGCGCGGCCTCAGGCATCACGGCAAGAAGCGCTGGAACAAGCTGCTGCAGGAAGCCATCGTCCAGACGCAGGCCACCTTCAACTGGGACCACCTCTATCTGGGCGGCGGCAATACCAAGCTCATTGAGATGGAAGCCCGTCCTGACGTGACCATCGTCTCCAATCTGGACGGGCTGCTGGGTGGCGTAGCATTGTGGCGCGACGCGGACTGACTATTCAGCCGCGACGCGTTCGGCGTGCAGCCGCTGCAGCGGATTGACGGAGAGCCGCCGCCTCTGCATCGCAGCGATGCCTTCGGCGGCGGCCCGGGCCGCGGCCATGGTGGTGATGGTCGGAATCCGCGCCAGCACCGCGGCGCGGCGAATCGCCTTCTCGTCGAAGTAAGGATCCTGTCCGCGGGGCGTATTGATGATCAGGTTGATGCGATCGCCCTTAATCAGGTCCACCACGTTGGGCCGGCCTTCCTTCACCTTGTAGACCCGCTCCACCTGCATGCCCGCCTTTTCGATGGCATTGGCCGTTCCTTCGGTGGCCACCAGGCGGAAGCCCAGTTCCATATACTGCCGCGCAAGATTCACCAGATTGGTCTTGTCGCGGTCGCTGACGCTGAAGAAGACCGTCCCCTTCAGCGGAAGCTGCTGGCCGGCGGATAGCTGCGCTTTGGCAAACGCCTCGCCAAAATTATCCGCCACGCCCATCACCTCGCCGGTGGACTTCATCTCCGGGCTCAGGACCGTGTCC
>JAJZJJ010000012.1:3617-15603 GCA_021810175.1 Acidobacteriota bacterium
CACGCCAGGAAACTTGCTCCACGGAAAGACCGGCGATTTCACGTAGTAATGCGTACCCGTGCCGAGATCTTTTCCGTCGATCTCCAGCAGGTCGCGCAGGCGGCGGCCCGTCATCAGGCGCGAAGCGATCTTGGCCAGCGGCACCCCGGTCGCCTTGGAAACATACGGCACCGTGCGCGAGGCGCGCGGGTTGACCTCGATCACGAAGACCTTTGCCGGCTGGCCCGGCTTGCGCTGAATGGCAAACTGCAGGTTGACCAGCCCAATCACGTTCAGCGCCAGCGCCAACTGCCGCGTGTAGGTGCGGATGGTCTCCAGCGTCTCCGGCGCGAGATCGACCGCGGGCAGCACGCAGGAAGAATCGCCGGAGTGGATGCCGGCTTCCTCGATGTGCTGCATGATGCCGGCAATCACCACATCCTTGCCATCGCACAGCGCATCGACGTCCACCTCGACCGCCTCTTCGAGGAAATGGTCGATGAGAACCGGCCGCTCCTGCGAGTATTCGACGGCTTCCTTCATGTAGCGCGCGACGCTTTCCGCGTCGTAGGCGATCACCATGGCGCGTCCGCCCAGCACATAGGAAGGTCTCACCAGCACCGGATAGCCGATGCGCTCCGCTCCCGCCAGCGCCTCTTCCACGCTGGTGACGATCACGCCAGGCGGCTGCGGAATCTGTAACTGTTCGAGGAGCTTTCCAAAGCGCCTGCGGTCCTCCGCCAGATCGATCGACTCCGGCGAAGTTCCCAGAATCGGCACACCGGCGGCCTTGAGCCGCAGCGCCAGATTCAGCGGCGTCTGTCCGCCGAACTGCACGATCATGCCCACTTCCGCTCCGCCCGAGGATTCGTGCTCGTAAACCGCCAGTACATCCTCCAGCGTCAGCGGCTCAAAATAGAGGCGGTCGCTGGTGTCGTAGTCGGTCGATACCGTCTCCGGATTGCAGTTGACCATGATGGTCTCGTAGTCGTCTTCCCGCAGCGCGAAGGCGGCATGGCAGCAGCAATAGTCGAACTCGATGCCCTGCCCAATGCGGTTCGGGCCGCTGCCGAGAATGATGACCTTGCGCTTCGCTGTCGGAGGAGCCTCGTCCTCCTCGTCGTAGCTGGAGTAGAGATACGGCGTGAAGCTCTCGAATTCCGCCGCACAGGTATCCACCAGCTTGTAAACCGGCCGCACCCCGTGCTTCCGACGCAGATCGCGAACCTGCTCCACGCCTTCATTGCCGGGCAGCGACCACACATCGGCGATCCGCTCGTCGGAGATGCCGAGGCGCTTGGCCTTCCGTAACTGATCCGGTGTCATTTGCCCGGGGCCGGTTTCGGCCAGCGCCATGGTGCCGTCCGTGACTTCCTTAATGTTGTGGAGGAACCATGGATCCATGGTGGTCATGCGCGCGACTTCCCGCACCGACAGCCCTTCGCGAAAAGCGAAGCGGATGTAGTTGAGCCGTTCTGGCTGCGCCGTCACCAGACGCTGCGTCAGCCGCCGCCGGTCCAGCACCTCCGAGCTGATCTTTTTGCCGGTCTCCAGCGAGCGCGTAGCCTTCATCAGCGCTTCCTTGAAGGTGCGCCCGATGGCCATCACCTCGCCCACCGATTTCATCTGCGGGCCGAGATTCTCGTCGGCGCCGGGGAACTTCTCGAACTGCCACTTCGGAATCTTGACCACAACATAATCGATGGTCGGCTCGAAACAGGCCGGCGTCATCTTCGTAATGTCGTTGGGAATCTCATCGAGCGTGTAGCCAACCGCCAGGCGCGCCGCAATCTTCGCAATGGGGAAGCCTGTGGCCTTGGAAGCCAGCGCCGAAGAGCGGGAGACCCGCGGGTTCATTTCGATCACCACCATACGGCCGTTCGCCGGGTTCACGGCAAACTGCACGTTCGACCCGCCGGTTTCCACGCCAATCTCGCGCATCACGCGGATGGCCGCATCGCGCATCGCCTGGTATTCGCGGTCGGTGAGCGTCTGCGCCGGCGCCACCGTAATCGAGTCGCCGGTGTGCACGCCCATCGGGTCCATGTTCTCGATGGAACAGATGATGATGACGTTGTCGGCGAGATCGCGCATCACTTCCAGCTCGAACTCTTTCCACCCCAGCACCGATTCCTCGATCAGGCATTCGTGCACCGGCGAAAGGTCCAGACCGCGGGCGAGGATCTCCATCAGCTCTTCGCGGTTGTAGGCAATGCCGCCGCCGGAGCCGCCCAGCGTGAACGATGGGCGAATGATGACTGGAAATCCGATTTTGGCTGCGAAATCGAGGCCGTCGCGCAGGTTGTTCACCAGCGCGGAGCGCGCCACGTCCAGCCCGATGCGCGTCATCGCATCCTTGAAGAGCAGCCGGTCCTCGGCCTTCTTGATCGCCTCCAGCCGCGCCCCGATCAGCTCCACTCCGTACTTGTCGAGGATGCCGGAATCGGAAAGCTCCACGGCCAGGTTCAGCGCCGTCTGCCCGCCAACCGTCGGCAGCACCGCGAAGACGCCCGTGCGCCCTTCCTGCTTCAGCATCTCCGTCTCGATGCGGAGAATCTCGTCGAGATAGTCCTTCGTCAGCGGCTCGACGTAGGTGCGGTCGGCCAGCTCCGGGTCGGTCATGATGGTGGCCGGATTCGAGTTCACCAGCACGACTTCGTAACCCTCGGCCTTGAGGGCTTTGCAGGCCTGCGTGCCGGAATAATCGAACTCGGCGGACTGGCCAATGACGATCGGACCGGAGCCGATCACGAGGATTTTGGTAATGTCATTGCGGCGTGGCATATTCCGTCTCGCCCTCTCAGTTCTCTGATTTCATAAAAATGGCGGGAGCTGATCCCCGCCGTTTGAAAATAATCTCCAGCAATTCCATTAGCCCTTCCACTCCTCCATCATTTTGCGGAAGTCGCGGAACAGATAGTGCGAATCGTGCGGACCCGGGCTGGCTTCCGGATGATACTGAACGCTGAACAGCGGCATCGAACGGTGGCGGAGGCCTTCGAGCGTGTTGTCGTTCAGGTCCACGTGCGTCAGGTCCACTTCGCTGGTGTTGATCGAGTCCGGATCGACGGCGAAATTGTGATTGTGCGCCGTGATCTCCACCTTGCCTGAGTCCATGCACTTCACCGGATGATTCCCGCCGTGGTGGCCGAACTTGAGCTTGTACGTCTTGCCCCCCAGCGCCAGCCCCACCAGCTGATGCCCGAGGCAGATGCCGAAGATCGGCACACGCCCGGCCAGCCTGCGGATGCTCTCCTGCGCGTAGGTCACCGGCTCGGGATCGCCCGGCCCGTTCGACAGGAAGACGCCATTCGGCTTCAGCGCCAGCACGTCCTCGGCTGAAGTTTGCGCCGGGACCACCGTCACCCGGCAGCCTTCCTTCCGGAGCATGTGGAGGATGTTCTTCTTGATGCCAAAATCGTAGGCGACGACATGCTTGTCCGCCGGTGCGATCACCGGGTCAACGCCCGGATTCAGCGGATCGCCTCCATCCACCTCGTACTCATAGCGGTCTTTGGTGGAAACCACTTTGGCCAGGTCGGTCCCCTCCATTTTGCGAATGGAGCGGGCCCTTTCCACCAGCACATCGGGGTTGGTTTCCAGCGTGGAGAGGACGCCGCGCATCACTCCCTTGCTCCGCAAGTGGCGGACCAGGGCGCGCGTGTCGATTTCGGAAATGACGGGTACCTTCCAGCGCTCCAGGTACTCGTCGGCAACCTGCTGCGAACGCCAGTTGGAGCTGATGGGAGAGAATTCGCGGGTAACAAGGCCTTCAATGAAGGGCCTGGCGGCTTCATTGTCGGCGGAATTCGTGCCGTAATTCCCAATCTGCGGATTGGTCAGCACGACAATCTGTCCGGCGTACGAGGGATCCGTGAAGATTTCCTGGTATCCGGTCAGCGAGGTATTAAAAACGACTTCTCCGCGGCATTCGACCTGGGCGCCGTAGCCTTCGCCCCGAAAAATGCGCCCGTCTTCGAGCGCAAGAATTGCCTGCATGGACACTCCATAGAGTGGATTCTTCTGATTTTATCAGGGAGTGGCAGGCTGGATACCCAGACGCGAAAATTTTCCCCCTCGAAAAGAAAGACGCCCGCCGAAGCGGGCGCTCTCCCGGTTTCAGGGCCTGTCACCTCTGCTGCGGCTGCGAATGTTCCTGCTCCTGCTGTTCCTGCTTTTGCAGCTCCTGTTTCTGCGTCGGCTGAATCACCTCCGGCTCGGCTGCCGCCGGCTGAATGCCCGGAATCACGGGCGGCGTGGTGATCTGCCCGGTCGCCGCATTCACGATGGAGATTCCGTAGCGATCCAGAGTTTCGCCGAGAGTTTCCTCAAGAGCGGCGCGGTCCGTGGCGTAGCGCGCGCGGGCGGCGATCACCTGGGCTTCGGCGGCGGAGAGGTTGCTCTGCTGCAGCAGGACATTGGCCGTCGTGGAAGCGCCGAGATGCAGCTTTTTGATTTCGGCCGCGACACTCTGCCGATTGTAGTTCTCGCTGGCCACGGCGGCTTTGACTGCCGCGCGGTCGTTGGTGAGGGCGTACTGCTCGCTGGTGACGTTCATCCGGATCTGAATGTAGAGCTGCTGGAGCGCCATTTCCGCCTTGCGATATTCAAGCTGCGAGCGTTCCTCGTCCGCCTGCGCGGGACGGTTGCGAATCGGAATATTCAGGTTGAAAGCGACACCTTTATTGGGACCGCTGCTGTTCACGAGATTGCCTAGCACCGTGCCCAGCCCCGAGGAGGGCAGCAGGCCGCAAATGGACGGGGGAAAGAACGAGTTCTTCCCCTTGCCGCAATAGGGACTTACCGGGCCGCCGATGCCTTCCGCGCCGTAAAAGCCCTCAACACTGAAGGCAGGCAGCAGCGCGTTCCTTTCGGCCTTCAGCGTGATCTGGTCGTTTTTCAGATTCAGAACGGCCTGCTCAATGGCCGGGCTGTTGGCTTCGGCTTCGCGCACAAGCTGATTGACGGACTGGTGCTCCTCGGGCATCTCCACGAGACTGACGCGATCAGTCGGAATTACCGGGGCATTCGCAAGCGTGGGATCGTCGAGGTTGCGGAAAATGGCCTGCTTCATCGCCATCTGCTGGTACTCGAGCTCGTTCTGCTCCGCGATGAGAGCCTGCTCGTCCGTGGCGACCTGGCTTTTCGCGTTCACGACATCGAGCGGGGCCATGCTGCCGACCTGCAACTCCTTCTCGTCATCCTTCTCGAGCGCAGTCGCCTGATCCAGGGTCCGCTGCTTGGACTGCACCTCTTCGTAGTCGCTCACCAGACCCCAGTAGATGTCCTCGACCTGGTTGATGGTGTAGAGAAGCTGCTCCCGGAAGGTGGAATCGGCAATGCGTCGGTCATTGATGGCCTGCACAATGAAACGGCGATTGATGCCCCATCCAAAGCCCTGGAGCAGATTCTGGGTGAGGGCGAAATTGAAACTGGACTGCAGAGTCGGACTAAATAGATTGAATGGGTTATCTGTTGTCAAACGCTGGTTGTCGAACGTCAACTGCATGTTCGTCCCCGTCGCGAAACCCTGCGTGTAGGTGAAGTTGTAGGTATTCGTGTTCTGGCTAATGGCAGGCAAACCGCCGGAAAACAGCGGGTTCTGCTGCGGTACCAGTGCACGGTTGAGTTCAACAGTGGCCTGGAGGGAGGGATCGAGATTCTCGGGCAGGGGCCCCTGACCGTTCGTAGTCAGCGAAAGGCCTCCCGGGCCGGTTCCAGCGACGCCGGCGCCGGTGGCGGCCCCGCCCGGGCCGCCGCCGACCGCGCTGATGGCGCTGCTGACGCCTCCCTGCGTGCCCGTGACAAGGCCGCTGGGAACCCCAAGAAGGGTGGAGCCGGCGCGGGCGCGGAGCAGGTCGGTGTCGGCGATATTCAGGTTCAGCCGCTGAATCGCGATGTCATAGTTGTTCTGCAGCGCAAGCAGCACGGCGTGGCTGAGGCTGAGATAGATCTTGCCGTCCCTGACGAGATGATTCGACTGGAGAGAGCCGAGAAAGTTGGGACGCTCGACATGCGAGGGCATGTAGGGAGCGATGATATTCGGAAAGTACCCGCGCGCTTTGGCAAAATCGCGCAGGCCGGGCCTCATGTACAGCGGCTGCGTGAAATTGGGCACCGGCTCCGAAGGCAATCCCGACGCCGCGGAGTCGGAATTCTGCTGCGCCTGCGCCCACAACGGCGCCGTTCCCGCCAGCAGACAGCCGATGGCCACCCCGGCTCTCAGTTTTGCTAAAAGTGTGCTCTGTTTCCTTCCGGGACAGTTACCAGAAACTAACATTGGCCGTCTCCACTCCTCTGAACAAGACGCTGCTGATTTGCGACCGCGGGCGCATTCTCCGGTCCCGGCTCGCGGAACAGAAAAACGCGCATTCCAGACCCCGAAACCCACTGTTTCTCCTGCTATACGCGGCAGGACCCCGTCAGGTTCCGTAAACTCGTTAACACAATCAGGAAAAGCTGAGTATATCGCAGCAATTCGATGATTCCCGAGATTACCTCGATGCGAAAGAACCGCAGAAATAGTTAACAAAATCATGGCGGAAGTCGAACAAACTCACGCGCGGAACTGGAAACTCACCCTCGCCTACGACGGCACCGACTTCTTCGGCTGGCAGGTGCAGCCCCTTCGCCCCACCATCCAGGGCGAACTGTCCGCCGCCATCGAACGCGTCACCGGCGAACGCCTGCTCCCCCAGGGCAGCGGACGAACCGACGCCGGCGTCCACGCCAACGGTCAGGTGGCGTCCTTTCACCTGCTCGCCTCCATCCCGCCGCACAACCTCCAGCGCGCCCTCAATCGCACCCTGCCGGAGTCGATTCGCATCCTCTCCGCGCAGCCGGCGCCGCCCGACTTCCACGCCCGCCACTCCGTTACCGCCAAAACCTACGAGTACCGCATCTACCGCGGCGAAATCTGTCCGCCGTGGACCGCCCGCTTTGCCTGGGCTCTGAACTGGCCTCTGGATCTACCCGCCCTGCGGGCCGCCGCGCAAATCGTCGTCGGCGCCCACGACTTCACCTCCTTCGCGGCCAGCGACCCCGACCTCGCCGCCCGTCGCTCCGCCGAACCGGGCGGCGAGCGCGACGGAAACATCCGAACCATTTTCGATTCCCGCTGGGAGCAGCGCGGCGATTTGCTCGTCTATCGCGTCCGCGGCAACGGCTTCCTGCACCACATGGTGCGCAACCTGGTGGGGACCTTCATCGATGCCGGGCGCGGTCGCCTCAGCCCTGAAAACCTCCGCGACATTCTGGCCGCGCAGTCTCGTTCCGCAGCCGGCGCCACGGCTCCGGCGCGCGGTCTCTTCCTGGATACCGTGGAATACGCTCCCCCGGTGCTAGCCTGAAGTTTCAATGCCTTTCACCGCTCAAGCCTCTGCCATCGTTGCCCGCTTCGCCGCCGACCGCCGTATCCACCAGGCCTTCAACTGGCTGCACCTGCAGGAACAGCAGATCATGCGCTGGCAGACGGAGCTGGTGGGCGTCCCCGCGCCTCCTTTCGGCGAAGGCCCGCGCGCCGCGTGGCTCTGCCGCCGCTTTGGCGAACTGGGCCTCGCGAATCCTCACATCGACGAAGTCGGCAACGCCATCGCCACCATCCCCGGCACGGAGCCGCCCTCCCGCCGCATTCTGCTCTCCGCCCACATTGACACCGTCTTCCCCGCCGACACTCCAATCGAACCCACCCTGCGGGACGACCGCCTCCAGGCTCCCGGAGCCTGCGACAACGGCGCCGGCGTCGTCGCGCTGCTGGCTATTGCCGCCGCCCTGCGTCACGCCGGTATCGCCATCCCCTGCGACGTGGTTCTCATTGGCAACGTCGGCGAGGAGGGCGAGGGCGATCTGCGCGGCATGCGCCATCTCTATCGCACCGGCACAGCCCTCGGCGTCCGCGAAGAGGTGGTGACCCATCTGGTCCTCGACGGCGCCGGACACGAGGCCGTGGTCGCCCATGCTCTGGGCAGCCAGCGCTTCCTGGCCACGATCCAGGGGCCCGGCGGCCACTCATGGACCGACGCCGGACGTCCCAACCCGATCGCCATTCTCTCCGAAGCCATCTTCCGCTTTTCCCGCGTGGATCTGCCCACCTTTCCCCGCACCACCATCAACGTCGGCACCGTCGAGGGCGGAACGTCCGTCAATGCCATTCCCGAGCGCGCGGCAGCTCGTTTTGACCTCCGCTCCACCGATCACGAGCAGCTGGTCCGCCTGGAAGTCGAGCTGCATCGAGCCGTGGAAGATTCCATTCTCGGCGCCTGCGGCAAGCAGCGCCCCGAAGCCGTGGGCCTGCGCTTTTCCATCGAGAAAATCGGCGACCGTCCCGCCGGGCGGCTCCCCGCCGAATCCAGCCTGCTCAGCCTGGTGAACGCCGTGGATCGCCACTTCAGCATCCGCACCGAGCAGCGCATCGCTTCCACCGATGCCAATATTCCCCTGGCCCTCGGCATCCCGGCCATCAGCATCGGGGCCGGCGGAAGAGGCGGCGGCATCCACACCCGCGGCGAATGGTATGATGCCCACGGCCGCGAACTGGGCCTTCGGCGTCTGCTGCTCCTGCTGCTGGCGCTCACCGCGAGTTAAAGCAACCGTACCCCGCCCGGCAGGACGCTGCCGCACAATCCGTTGCCCATCCCCATGAGTGATCCCGCTCTTCCAGCACCGCCCGCCGAAACCATTTACCTCAACGGAAACATCCTCACCGGCGTCGGTCTGGACTCAGGCGATCCGCGGCGCGCTCAGGCTCTGGCCGTCGCTCGCGGAGAAATTCTGGCCACCGGCGCCGACGCGCACATCCTCGCCCGCTACAAAGGCCCGAAAACCCGCACCATCGACCTGCGCGGAGCCTTTGTCATGCCCGGCTTCAACGACGCTCACACGCATCTCGGCATGGGTGGGCGCATTCGCCGCTCGGTCGATCTGTCCGGCGTGAAAACACTGGCGCAGATGCAGTCCCGCATCCGCAGGGCCGCCCGCGCAGCCGCCCCAGGCCAGTGGCTCTCCGGCGGCGGTTGGGATCAGACCCTGTGGAAGCAGGACCGGCTGCCCACCCGCCACGACATCGACGACGCCACTGAAGGCCGCCCGGCCATCTTTACCCGCGTCGACGGACACATCGCCGTGGCCAGTTCCGCCGCGCTGGCCGCCGCCGGCATTACCCGCAACACCGCCGATCCCGCAGGCGGCGAAATCGACCGCGACGCCACAGGCGAGCCCACCGGCATTCTCCGCGAGACGGCCCTGTCGCTCATCTCCGTTCCGCCGCCCTCGCCGGAAGAGCGCCGGCGCGGTCTGGAACTGGCCATCCGCGATGCAGTGTCCCACGGCGTGACCACCGTCCAGGATCTTTCCGACTGGGAAGATTTCCTGGTCCTCGAACAACTGGAGCGCAAGGGAAAACTGCCGCTGCGCGTCTCCGCCTGGCTCCGCTTCGATGAGCCGCTGAGCCTCGAAGAGCAGCAGCGCGCGCATCGCCCCGGCCCAGATCGCAGGTTGCGCACCACCATGCTCAAGGGCTTCCTGGATGGCTCGCTCGGCTCGCGCACCGCCGCCATGAAGGCCCCCTACGCGGACGCCCCAGGTAATTCCGGCCTGCCCCGCTTCCCGCAGGACGCGCTGAATGCCATGGCCATCGAGCGGGCCAGGGCCGGATTCCAGCTCGGCTTTCACGCCATCGGCGATCGCGCCGTGGAAATGGCCCTCGACGCCTTTGCCGCTGTCCAACAGGCACTGGAGCAACCGCAATCAGCACCGGGCCCAGCCGCCACCCCGGACCGCCGCCACCGCATCGAGCACAGCCAGGTCGTCAGCGCCGGCGATTTCGCCCGCTATCGGCGTCTCGGCGTCATCGCCTCCGCGCAGCCGAATCACCTGCTGACGGATATCGCCTGGGCGGAGCAGCATCTCGGCCCGGAGCGCTCCAGGTTCGCCTACGCCTGGAAATCGTTCCTCGACGCTGGCGTGCCGCTGGCCTTCGGAACCGACTATCCAATTGAGCCGATCACCCCATTCCCTGGGATTTACGCGGCGGTCACTCGCATGAACCGGACGGGCACGATGACCTTTCACCCCGAACAAAGCCTCACCGTCGAGCAGGCCCTCTGCGCCTATACCCAGGGCGCGGCCTTCGCGGAGATCGCCGAAACATGGAAAGGGAAATTAGCTCCCGGCTATGTCGCTGATTTCGTGGTGCTCGACCGCGACCTGACGGCGATCCCACCGCGCGAAATCCTCCAGGCCCAGGTCCTGCAAACCGTCGTCGCCGGACGCGTTGTC
Source organism: Acidobacteriota bacterium (assembly GCA_021810175.1). Next base: position 13,872 of record JAJZJJ010000012.1, read on the forward strand.
TACCAAAGGCGTTCAACCTCAGGCCCCACTGACCGCCATGTTGCGTCCTCCAGACCCGCCGATAGCGCAACTGGCTGAAATTCGGCTGCCTTTCTTATCTCGCCCTTTACAATCGAAGAGTTACGGAATCTGTCCACTGGAGAACTCCACGATGGCCACTGCCACCCTCGATCGCAACACCGCCGCCTATAAGGTGGCTGACCTTTCCCTCGCCGACTGGGGACGCAAGGAAATCTCCATCGCGGAGCACGAGATGCCCGGCCTGATGGCCATTCGCCGCAAATACGCCGCGGAAAAACCGCTGGCCGGCGTCCGCGTTTCCGGCTCCCTGCACATGACCATCCAGACCGCCGTGCTCATCGAGACGCTGGTCGACCTCGGCGCCACTGTCCGCTGGGCCAGCTGCAACATCTTCTCCACCCAGGACCACGCCGCCGCCGCCATCGCCGCCGCCGGCGTTCCCGTCTATGCGTGGAAGGGCGAAACCCTCGAAGAGTACTGGTGGTGCACGCTGCAGGCGCTCAGCCACGCCGACGGCAAGGGACCGCAGCTGATCGTCGACGACGGCGGCGACGCCACCCTCCTCATCCACAAAGGCTACGAGCTGGAAAACGGCGACGGCTGGGTCAATACGCCTTCTGAAAGCGAAGAAGAGACGGTCATCAAGAATCTGCTCAAGCAGGTCCACGGTCAGGACCCGCAGTTCTGGCATCGCGTCGTGAAAGAGTGGCGCGGCGTCTCCGAAGAGACCACCACCGGCGTCCACCGCCTCTACAAGATGAAGGAACAGGGCCAGCTGCTGGTGCCGGCCATCAACGTCAACGACTCCGTCACCAAATCCAAGTTCGACAATCTCTACGGCTGCCGCGAGTCGCTGGCCGACGGCATCAAGCGCGCCACCGACGTCATGGTCGCCGGCAAGGTCGCTGTGATCTGCGGCTACGGCGACGTGGGCAAGGGCTGCGCCCACTCGCTGCGGGGCATGGGTGCTCGCGTGGTCGTCACCGAGATCGACCCCATCAACGCACTGCAGGCCGCCATGGAAGGCTTTGAGGTCACCACCGTCGAGGACACCCTCGGCCGCGGCGACATCTACGTCACCTGCACCGGCAACGTGGACATCATCACCCTCGAGCACATGCAGGCCATGAAGGATCAGGCCATCGTCTGCAACATCGGCCATTTCGACAACGAAATCCAGATGGACCGCCTGAACCATGCGGCCGGCGTGACCAAAACCAACATCAAGCCGCAGGTGGACCTCTACACCTTTCCCGCCGCCAACGGCAAGCCGGAGCGCAGCATCTTCATCCTCGCCGAAGGCCGCCTGGTGAACCTCGGCTGCGCCACCGGACACCCCAGCTTCGTCATGAGCAACAGCTTCGCCAATCAAACCCTGGCGCAGATCGACCTCTGGAAGAACCGCGACACCTACGCCATCGACGTCTACACCCTGCCCAAAAGGCTGGACGAGGAAGTGGCCCGGCTCCATCTGGAAAAGATCGGCGTGAAACTCACAAAGCTCTCGAAGAAGCAGGCGGACTACATCGGAGTCTCGCCCGAGGGCCCGTTCAAAGCGGAGCACTACCGGTACTAGCCCCATGGCAGCCGGGCTGGCATTCGGCCCGGCTGCGCCAGGGTTGTTCGCGAGACCCATTGCATGAAATCGTCGCCCACATTTTCATTTGAGCTCTTCCCGCCCCGCACTCGGGAAGCCGCCGAGAAGCTGCCG